>JBAQGP010000052.1:0-3515 GCA_049287845.1 Solirubrobacteraceae bacterium
CCCTGGGTCGCCTCGTGCACCGTCACGGTCGACGCCGACGACGTGGAGAGCTGCTCAGGCCCGGAGGCGGGCGACGCGCTCTCCTACGCTGCCTTCGGCGATCACGGGACACGCGAGTTCTTCACCCACGTGCGCTTCCACAAGCACGACGAGGACCGGATCGTCGTGCACCTGCTCGTCGAGCTCTACTCCAGGTCGGCCGAGGAGGCCAACGAGGTGCTCGAGGAGGCCGCCCGCGGCAAGCTGGCGATCACGTCGCTGGCCGAGGAGTCGCGGCCGCCCGCCTCCACGGGCGACGACCAACACTGACGCGAACGCGCCGCGGCGCGCTCCCCTCGCCGCCGGGCAAACAGCCAGGCCTCGCCCACGATCAGGGCTACGGCCACCGGCACCGTCGCCGGCAGCTCGTTCAAGACGAAGAACAGCAGGTCAAACGCACCGGCCAGCACCAGCGTCAGGAGGGCCACCGGCCATTGGCGACGGCCCTGCCGGGCCAGGACCGCTCCCAGCAGCCCGGCCACGAACAAGTCGCCGTAGCCCATCAGGACGCTGCCGAACTGCTCGCTCTGGAGCTGGGGGAGATGCAGTCCGCTGTGCGGTAGCGGCGCGGCGGCGACCAGCGTGTCGTTGGGGGTCTGAAGCAGGTCTGAGGCGACCAGCCACACGTCGGCGACGCACATGGCGAGGATCCCCAGCTTCAGCCACCACGGCGGGGTCACCGCCGCCAGCAGCCAGCCCAGGGTGACGCAGCTCAGAGCGGAGAGGAGCGTCGCCGCGCCCTGGCCCCACAGCGTCGTCTTGGAGGCCCACGCCACGGCGAACAGCACGCCCGCGACGCCGGCCAGCCACCACCGCCCGCCGTGACCGGCGAACCCCAGCGCACAGGCCGCCAGCAGAGGCACCGCCACCAGGGCCAGCCACGTCAACCCGCTGGCCGTCCCTGACACGAAGCGGATCGCGAAGATCACTCCGATGATCGATGCGATCGGGATCAGCGCCCACGCCGGACCCGACAGCCGCCGGATCCACGGGATCTCGGGGGGACGACGCGGCGCCGCGACCACGCCCGCCTGCACGGCGAGCATCACCGCATCCGACGGAATGAAGGCCAGCGCCATGCTCCCAGGGTACGCAGCGCGCACCCCCACAAGCGAAGGGTTTACAAAGAAGTCGCAGCCACGGGAACCCGCCCGCCGCGCGCCGGGCTACACGTCCAGGCGCTGCTCGAGCGTCCGCAGCTGCTCGGCGAGCTCGGCCGGAAGCTTGTCGCCGAAGGCCGCGAAGTGCTCCTTCATCTGAGGTAGCGCGGCCGCCCAGCCCTCGTGGTCGACCTCCAGGAGCTTGGCCATATTCTCGGGCGAGACATCCAGGCCCTCGGTGGGAATTCCGCCCTCGCCGACGGGCGGGACCAGCCCGATCGCGGTCTCCTGCGCCCTGGTCTCGCCGGTGAGCCGGCCGAAGATCCAGGCCAGGACGCGGGAGTTCTCGCCGAAGCCGGGCCATATGAACTTGCCGTTCTCGTCCTTGCGGAACCAGTTGACGTAGAACACCTTCGGCATCTGGGCGCCGTCACGCTTGGCCACCTTCAGCCAGTGGGCGAAGTAGTCACCCATGTGGTAGCCGCAGAAGGGCAGCATGGCCATCGGGTCAAAGCGCAGCTTGCCGACCTCGCCGGCCTGGGCCACGGTCGTCTCCGAGGACATGATCGAGCCGATGAAGGTGCCGTGCTCCCAGTCGCGGGCCTCGTGCACCAACGGCACCACGGTGGCGCGGCGGCCGCCGAACATGATCGCCGAGATGGGCACGCCCTTGGGGTCCTGCCACTCATCGGCCATCGCGGGACACTGCGCGCAGGCCACCGTGAAGCGGGCGTTGGGGTGCGCGGCGGGGGTCTCTGACTCCGGCGTCCAGTCGTTGCCGCGCCAGTCGATCGCGTGCTCGGGCGGCTCGCCCGTCATCCCCTCCCACCAGATGTCACCGTCGTCGGTCTTGGCGCAGTTGGTGAAGACACTGTTGCGGCCGACCATGTCGATGGCGTTGGGGTTGGTCCGCGCGCTCGTGCCGGGAGCCACGCCGAAGAAGCCGGCCTCCGGATTGACGGCGTAGAGCTGGCCGTCGGAGCCGAACTTCATCCACGCGATGTCGTCGCCGATCGTCTCCACCTTCCAGCCGGCAAGCGTGGGGATGACCATCGCCAGGTTGGTCTTGCCGCAGGCGCTGGGGAACGCGCCGGCGATGTACTTGACCTCGCCAGCCGGTGAGGTGACCTTGAGGATGAGCATGTGCTCGGCCATCCAGCCCTCGTCACGGGCCATGACCGAGGCGATCCGCAGCGCGAAGCACTTCTTGCCCAGCAGCGCGTTGCCGCCGTACCCGGAACCGAACGACCAGATCTGCCGGGTCTCGGGGTAGTGGACGATGTACTTGTTCTCGGCGTTACAGGGCCAGGGCACATCCTCGGCGCCGTCGACCAGGGGCGCGCCCACCGAGTGCACGCAGGGGACGAAGTCGCCATCGGCGCCCAGCACGTCGAGCGCCGGCTGGCCCATGCGAGTCATGATCCGCATCGACGCCACCACGTAGGGCGAGTCCGTGACCTGAACGCCGATGTAGGAGATGGGCGAACCCAACGGGCCCATCGAGAACGGGACGACATACATCGTGCGCCCATGCATCGAGCCCTTGAACAGGCCGAGGAGAACCTCATGCATCTCGGCCGGATCGCGCCAGTTGTTGTTGGGACCGGCGTCTGACTCCCGCTCGGAGCAGATGTAGGTCCGGTCCTCCACGCGCGCCACGTCGGCGGGATCCGACAGTGCCAGGTAGGAACCCGGTCGCTTCCTCTCCGAGAGCCGCTCGAACGTGCCCGCGTCGATCAGGATCTGGGCAAGCTGGTCGTACTCCTCGGCCGACCCGTCGCACCAATGGATGTCGTCAGGCTGCGTCAGTCCCGCGATCTCCTCTACCCACGCTTGCAGACCGGTGTGCTCCGTCGTTGCTTGGCGCTTCGGTGCGGTGTGGGCCATGGGTCGGGGCTACTCCTTAAAGGAAAAAACGGTGGTGGCGTGGCGAAGGCTACCCGGGCGGAGCACAAGGTGCTCACAAACTGTGAAAGGTGGGCTCTAAGCAGGGAGTTCCGCCGATGCCCATCGCGAACTACTGTTCGCGTGAGGCTGAAGCGAGGCTGCTACCCCGGCTGCCTGCGGGGAACGAGCACGAGACGCTTGAACTCGGCGACCAGGACTCCGTCCTGGTTGAGCACGCGAGTGTGCACGCGGACCGTGCCGCGGTCGGGCTTTGACTTGGACTCCTTGACTTCGAGCACCTCCGACTCGCAGAACAGCGTGTCACCGTGGAACACGGGCGCCGGATGGCTGAGCTCCTCGGTGGCCAGGTTGGCGATCGCCTTACCGCTGACGTCAGAGACGCTCATTCCCAGCGCCAGCGAGTACACGAGCGGGCCCACGACGACGTTGCGCCCCTGCTGGGACCCCTTGGCATAGACATCGTTGAGG
>JBAQGP010000053.1:0-11609 GCA_049287845.1 Solirubrobacteraceae bacterium
GGGCGGCGTAGGCGGCCGAGCGGTCGACCTTGGAGGGATCCTTGCCCGAGAACGCGCCGCCGCCGTGGCGGGCCATGCCGCCGTAGGTGTCGACGATGATCTTGCGCCCGGTCAGCCCGCAATCGCCGACGGGTCCGCCGATCACGAAGCGGCCGGTGGGGTTGACGAGGAAATCGGCACGCAGAGCCGACTCCTCGTAGAGCTCGGCGGGCAGCTCGGGCACGACCACGTGCTCCCACAGGTCGTCGCGCAGACGCCCCTCGGTGTTCTCGGCGTGCTGGGTCGAGATGAGCAGCTTCTCGATCCCCACCGGCACCCCGTCGGCGTAGCGCACGCTCACCTGGGTCTTTCCGTCCGGGCGCAGGTAGTCCAGGGTGCCGTCCTTGCGCACCGCCGCCAGGCGATGGGCCAGCCGGTGGGCCAGGGCGATCGGCAGCGGCATCAGCTCGGGCGTCTCGTTGGTGGCGTAGCCGAACATCATCCCCTGGTCGCCGGCTCCCGCCGCGTCGAACTCATCGCCGCCCGGGCCGTCCTGGCGCGTCTCATAGGCGGCGTCGACGCCCTGGGCGATGTCGGCGGACTGCTTGTCCATGGCGTTGAGCACCGCGCAGGACTGGTCGCTGAACCCCAGCGAGGCGTCGGTATAGCCGATCCGCTTGATCGTCTCGCGCGCGATGTCCTGGACGTCGAACGTGGCGGTGGTGGAGATCTCACCGGAGATCACGACCAGACCGGTGTTCACCAGCGTCTCGCAGGCGACCCGGCCATCGGGATCCTGGGCCATGACCGCATCGAGGACCCCGTCGGAGATCTGGTCGGCCACCTTGTCGGGGTGGCCCTCGGTGACCGATTCGGAAGTAAAGAGATACTGCCTCGTGGGAGCGGCCATTCGGGGGCCTCGCTTTCTCTGACTCGTCTCGTTTCGCGCGGCCGAGCAGGTTAGCGGCCCGCGATGGCCACGAGCCAGGGGCGGCGCGTCGGCAGCACGGCCAGGGTCGTCTTGACGGGTCTTGCCGGCGGGAGTATGTTCGCGCGAGGGAGACCGGTCGGTCTCACCCCCCATCCTCAGCAGGAGACGACGCACGTGGCCATTCCCACCGAGCTCGTCGGGTCGCTACCGCGCCCGATGTCGTTGCAGCAGGCCTACGCCGACTACGACGAGGGCAAGATCTCATTCGACGATCTCGAGGCGGCTCAGGATGCCGCGGCGGAGGACTCGATCAAGCGGCTGGAGGCGACGGGCGAGCCGATCGTCACCGACGGCGAGCAGCGCGAGTCGAGCTTTGCCACCTACAACCTCACCGACACGCTCGCCGGCACCGGCCTCGCCGACGGGCTGGCCGGCGACGGGCAGTTCTTCGCCATCTTCGACGACGGCCACAACCGCCAGCTGCCGCGGATCACGCAGGGCCCGTTCCGCTACAAGACCTACGCGTCGCAGTTCGTGGCCAAGAACAAGATGATCGCCACGCATCCGGTCAAGCAGGCGGTCATCTCGCCGTCGATGATGATGCTGCTCTATCCGCTGGACCGCGAGATCGACGGCTACCCGCGCGACCAGTTCCTGTCCGACTGTGTCGACGAGGCCGAG
The DNA here is from genome assembly GCA_049287845.1 of Solirubrobacteraceae bacterium. GTDB lineage: Bacteria > Actinomycetota > Thermoleophilia > Solirubrobacterales > Solirubrobacteraceae > Palsa-465. Next base: position 1,592 of record JBAQGP010000053.1, read on the forward strand.
AAGGACATCCGCCAGTGCTTCGAGGCCGGCGCGGTGCGCGTCTCGGTCGACTTCACCGAGGGCCGCCTGGCCAACAAGAACGACTCGCGCAACCCGTGGACCGGCCGGAACATGCTGCAGGAGTTCATCGACCTCAACAACCAGCTGTTCGCCCGGTTCAGCCCCGAGGAGCGGATGAACATCGGCATCCACACCTGTCCGGGCGGCGACTGTGACTCGGTGCACTCCAAGGAGGTCCCCTACGCGATGCTCCTGGAGCACATGTTCGACATGAACGCGGGCTACTTCCTCATCCAGTGCGCCTCCGAGGAGGACCGCGCGAGCGTCTATGAGATGTGCGGCAAGCACCGCCGCGACGACGCCGACGGCGTGTCCCAGATGTGCTTCATGGGCGTCATCAACCCGCTCAGCCCCGACGTCGAGACCCCGGAGCATGTGCGCGACGAGCTCATGATGGCGTCCAAGTACATCCCGATGAACATGTTGGGCGCCACCGACGACTGCGGCTTCTCGCCGTTCAGCCGTGACGTCAAGCCCAGGCATGGCTCCCCGGACTTCGCCCGCGACGTGGCCATGCAGAAGATCTCGGCACGGTTGGAGGGGGCTCGCATGGCCTCGGAGGCGATGGGGATCTGACGCGCTGACGCACACCGAAGCGGCCAACGGGCCCGCTGCCCTCGTGACGGCGCGGCGGGCGCGTGGCCTGTAGGGTCAACGAGGTGCCCACCGCGTCATCTCCCAACGGCGGCTCTCGGCAGAGCACACGCCTCTGGCACCCCTTCTCCGACATGAGCGCGGTGAGCGGCCACGAGCTGGTCATCGACCGCGCCGAGGGGATCTGGGTCTATGACACCGACGGCCGGCGCTACCTCGACGGGACCGCGAGCCTGTGGTACGCGAACGCCGGCCATGGACGGGCGGAGATCGGCGATCGCGTGCGTGAGCAGATGGGCAAGCTCGAGGCCTACTCGACGTTCGGCGACTACGCCAACGAACCGGCGCTCGAGCTCGCCGCGCGACTCTCCGAGCACGCGCCCATGCCCGACGCGCGGCTGTTCTTCACCACCGGCGGTGGCGAGTCAATCGACACCGCGGCCAAGCTCGCGCGCCAATACTGGTCCGTCGAGGGACGGCCCGACAAGGTGCACATGATCACCCGGTCAGCGGCCTACCACGGCACCAACGCCTTCGGGACCTCGCTCGGTGGCATCGAGCCCAACCGCGTCGGGTTCGGTCCGCTCATCGTGGACACCTCGACCATCCCCCATGACTCGGTGGCGACCCTGGAGGAGGAGATCCTGCGCGTGGGCCCCGACCGGGTCGCCGCATTCTTCGCCGAGCCGGTCATCGGCGCCGGGGGTGTCTACCCGCCGCCCGACGGCTATCTCGAGGGCGCCGCCGCGGTCTGCGCCGAGTACGACGTCCTCTTCATCGCCGACTCCGTCATCTGCGGATTCGGGCGGCTGGGAAGCTGGTTCGGTGTCGAGCGCTGGTCGCTCGAGCCGGACATGATCGTGTTCGCCAAGGGCGTGACCAGCGGCTACCTCCCGCTCGGCGGGGTCGTGGCCTCGCCGCGCGTAGCCGAGCCCTTCTGGACGCAGTCCGGCCACGTCTTCCGCCACGGAGCGACCTACGCGGGGCACCCGGCCTGCTGCGCGGCTGCCCTGGCCAACCTCGACATCCTGGAGCAGGAGAACCTCATCCCCCGCGGAGCCGAGCTCGAGGGCGTGCTGTTCGAGGCGCTGTCACGTCTGCGCGACCACGAGCTGGTGACGGAGATCCGTGGCGGGACAGGCCTGATGGGCGCCGTCGGGCTCGACCTCGACGCCGGGGCCAGCGTCGTGAGCGACGTGTTCGCGGCCACCCGGGAGCGCGGCGTGCTCACACGCCCCCTCGGCGCCGGCCTGGCGATGTCACCGCCGCTGACGATCGAGCCCGACGAGATCGAGTTGATGGCCAGCACCATCGCCGAGGCGCTCGATGCGGTCCTCAGCGCCCGCGGCACTGCTCACTGAGCACCGGCCCGGCCAAGTAAACTCATTGGTGTAGTGGATCAGGGCTGCGGCCGCGCAGGTGCTATCACTGACGCCGTGCCACTGCGCGCCATGCCCGAGCTTGGTGGGGCGGTCCTCATCGACTATCTGGGGTCGACGGTGCGCGGGATGGTCAAGGAGGTGGCCGAGGACGGCCGGCGCCTGGAGGTGGTGACCGAGGACGGGGCGACGCTCACCTTCGCGCTCAATCGCGCCACGGCGATGTTCACCGCCGGGGGCGGCCAGACCGCGCCGCGGTTGCGCTTCCTGGCGCGCTGACGATCAAGCCGCCGAAGAAGAAGGGCAGGAAGTAGCCAGCCTTCCGAAGGCGGTGAACATCGGCCGGGCCGCGGCCATCTGGGTGACCAGGTGGCCGCGACTCTGGGCGCGGAAGTCCTCGATGCGGTGCCCGGCGCCCTCGATCTCTGCGATGTCGGCCGGATCGGCGGTCCAGCCGTCGATCAGCATCGGCGCGGTCAGCTCCAGGTGGGCCTGGCTGCCCCAGGCGCACGGGCCGACGCGAAACAGGGCGGCTCCGAGGCCAGGGGTGGTGCCGAGCTCGGTCGCGTGGGGCGGGATCTCGATGATGTCCTCATGCCACTTGAGGACGGGCAGATGGGGCGGGAAGGCGGCGAAGAGGGGATCCTCGGCGGCGGCGGGCAGGATGCGCAGCTGCGGCCAGCCCGCGTTCATGCGGCCGGCATGAGACACGGCGCCGCCTGCCGCCACGGCCAGCAGCTGAGCCCCGAGGCACATCCCGAGGACCGGGACGCGCTGCTCGAGCGCCTGCTCGAGCAGATCGACCTCGGCGGTGAGGAACGGATCCTGTGCCACCCGGGTCGCGCTCTGGCGCCCGCCGAGAGTGACGACGCCGGCGATCTCATCGGCTGACGGGAGCGTCTCGGCATCGCCCGGGTTGCGCTCGACCACGTCGCAGCCCGCGGCCTCGAGCGCTTCGCGGACGATCCCGACCTCCCGGTCGGGGAGATGGGTGATGATCAGCGCCGGCTTCACGAGCCGCAGGATAGAAGCGGCGCGACGTGCCACGCTGTAGGAATGCGAGGGCGGGTCATATGCGCGGCGGCCGTTGCCGGGGCGGTGTTGGCGTGCCTGACCCCCGCGGTGCTGACGCCCGCCGTGGCTTCGAGTAGCGCGGCCAAGCCGAGGATGGTGTGGGATCCGATCCCGTTCGGCGCGGCGCGCAAGGCGCAGATGACCGCGTACGTGCGCCGCCATTACGGAAGCTTCATGAAGCCCACGTGGCGCCTGGCGGACCCTCACGTGATCGTCATCCACTACACCGACGCCGGCTACTCCTCGACGTTCAACACCTTCGCCAACGACGTCCCGGACGCCGAGCTGCACGAGCTTCCGGCCACCTGCGCCCATTTCGTCATCGACTCGACCGGTGTCATCCACCAGCTCGTCTCCCTCGGGACCATGTGCCGCCACACCGTGGGGCTCAACTGGACAGCCATCGGGATCGAGCATGTCGGCTTCAGCGACGGACAGGTACTGGGCGACGCCCGCCAGATGTCGGCGAGCCTGGCGCTCGTGCACTGGTTGCAGTGCCGCTTCAATATCCAGACCCGAAACGTGATCGGCCACGCCGAAAGCCTGTCCAGCCCCTACCACCATGAGGACGTGCCTTCCTTGCGCACCCAGACCCACTCGGACTTCGTCCATCGCGACATGCAGGCCTACCGCGCACGCCTGCGCACCCTGGGAGGCTGCTGATGGCCGCCGACAGCCTGTCTCGCGTCGGAGTCGTGGGCGCCGGCTTCATGGGCTCGGGCATCGCCGAGTCCGCGGCCTCGGCGGGGATCGACGTCACCGTCTTCGAGCCCGAGGCAGCGCCGCTGAAGCGCTCGCGGGATCGGTTGGCAGTCTCGGTCGACCGGGCGGTGTCGCGCGGCAAGCTCACCGCCGACGACGCCGAGAGCCTGACCGGCCGGATCGCCTACACGAGCGAGTTTGACGACCTCGCGGGCGTGGACGCCGTGCTGGAGGCGGTCACCGAGGACCCGCGGGTCAAGGGCAAGCTCTTCCAGCGCCTGGACGAGGCGCTGCCCGAGGCGCGCTTTTTGGCTTCCAACACCTCCTCGATCCCCATCGCCGAGCTGGCGGCGTGGACCCGGCGACCCGAGCGGGTCATCGGGCTGCACTTCTTCTCGCCCGTGCCGGTGATGAAGCTCGTGGAGGTCGTGGTGGGCCTGGAGACCGACGAGGCCACACTGACCACCGCCGAGGCATTCGCCTCGGGCCTCGGCAAGCGGCCGATCCGCACCAAGGACCGCTCGGGCTTCATCGTCAACATGCTGCTCGTCCCCTATCTCATGGCGGCGGTGCGCATGTACGAGGATGGCTTTGCGACACGCGAGGACATCGACGACGGCATGCGACTGGGCTGCGGCCATCCGATGGGCCCGCTGACGCTGTGTGACTTCATCGGTCTCGACGTGCTCTACGCCATCTGCGACTCGCTGTATGAGGAGTTCAAGCGGCCCGAGTACGCGCCGACCCCGCTGCTCAAACGGATGGTGGTCTCAGGACACCACGGGCGCAAGACGGGCAAGGGCTTCTACGACTACCCGTCGTAGAGATGCCGTGCGCCGGCCGCGGTGGGCGGCCGGCGGGGAGCGGAGCAGCTCAAGCCGCGACGGCGATGAAGAGCTGCTCGTCGGCGGCGAGGTGGGCACGCAGCGTCCTCAGGATCTGGGCGTGGAGCTGGCAGACGCGGCTCTCGGTGACGCCGAGGATCTCGCCGATCTCGCGCAGCGTGAGGTTGTAGACGTAGAGGAGGACCGCGATCTTGCGCTCGCGCGGGGCCAGGCACTCAAAGGCCTCACGGAAGCGTTCCTTGGCCTCGCCGGTGACCGCGAAGTGCTCGGGGTCGGCGTCGCTGTCCTCGGAGATCAGGGTGTCGATCCGCTCGGTGGCGAGGTCCTCCTCGCCGTTGACCAGCGAGTTGAGCGAGCCGACCGAGGCCTGCGCGAGCTCGTCCTGGTGACGGACCAGGTCGCGCACCTCGATGCCCATCGCGTCGGCCAGCTCCTCGCGCGAGGGGCGGCGGCCGTAGAGGCGGAAGAAGGTATCGCGGGCCTTGCCGATCTCGCGGTCCCAGCGGCGCAGGGAGCGCGGCGCCCAGTCGTTGCGGCGCAGCTCGTCAAGCACGGCCCCGTGGATCCGGGTCCACGCGAACTGCTCGAGCGTGGCGCCCTTCTCCGGGTCATAGCGGTCGATGGACTTGATCAGCGCCTCCAGACCGCACGAGATGAAGTCATCCACCTCGCAGCGAGCCGGCATTTCACGGATCTTGCGGTAGACGATGTACTTGACCATCGGGGCGAAGGTCAGCACGAGACGGTCGCGCAGGCGCGGGTCGCCGGTCCGCTGGTACGCACGCCACAGGTCGAGCGTCTGCTCAGCCGACAACCGTCCGGCTCGTTGTGTTGTAGCCATCTCACCCACTTTGTTCATATGCACGAGGGATTCGCCGGGCCCATGCGGCTGGGCTTTCGGCCGGGGGTAAAGGTCGCTGAACACCCCGGATTTATGTCGGCCGGTAGGGAGGTTTCGCCCATCCCCATTTTGAGGTAGATATATGGGTAAGGGACGAACAGCAGCGTCAGGAGGAGGCGTCATGGAGGCCAACCAGCCAGAGGTCCTCATCGTCGACGACCACCTCGCCGCCCGGCGAGGGATGGAGCTGCTTCTCCGCGAGGCGGGATTCGCGGTCGCGCTGTGCCCCGACCAACCCGATAGGGCCCGAGCAGAACTCGCCAGAGGGGCCCACGACGTGGCGCTGGTGGAGATCCGCCGCCACCTCGGAGACGGGGTGGAGCTCGCCCGCGAGACGTTGCGCGCACCCCGGGGCGTCCCTCTGGTGCTGTGCACCGGCTACGCCCAGCCTCGGCGGCCGCTCGCGGCCGCCGTGGAGCTCGGGGCACCGGGCCTGGTGCTCACCTCGTCGCCGGTGGGGACGCTGGTCGAGGCGCTGCGCGTGGTGGCCGGCGGTGGGAGCTTCGTGGATCCGGAGGTGGCCCCGCTCATCGCCGAGCCGGCAGCGGCGCAGCACGTGAGGCGGCTGAGCCCCCGCGAGCGGGAGATCCTGGGCCTGTTGGCCGACGGCTACCAGGGCCCGGAGATCGCCGAGCGCCTGTTCCTGTCGCTGGAGACGGTACGCACCCACATCCGCAACGCCGTGGGAAAGCTGGGGGCGCGGACGCGGGTACAGGCGGCGGCGATGGTGGCGTGTGCGCGCGAGGAGGGACCGGGTGACCCGGGCGGCGGCGGCACCCGTGGCGGATAGTGAAGGAAATAGCTGCAAAATCCGCCACAAGTCCGTATGGAGGCCGCCTCGTGGGTCTGGGCCGCGCCGACCCCTTCTTAAGCCGCGTTGACGTGCGCCGATACCCCGCGCAGCCTCGAGGGCTCGCCGCCCGGGGGACGGGCTAGGACTGCGGTGGCGAGGGCTTGACGACGTTGGAGCGCGTCGTCTCGCCGTCGGCGGTCTTCAGGGGCGTGGGCAGATCGGCGGGGAGTGACGCGCCGGCGGCATGGGCCGCGGCCTCGTTCTCCTTCTTGACCTCGAGCCAGATCTCCTCGCGGTAGACGCGCACCGAGCGTGGGGCGTCGATCCCGAGGCGGACGGTCTGCCCGGAGACCTCCAGGACGGAGATGAAGACGTCGTCGCCGAGGACGACCCGCTCGCCTCGCCGGCGAGTGATGTTGAGCATTAGGAGTGGTCCCCAGCCGGGTCAGACGAGCCGCCCATGACCTCGGCGAACAGCGGCGCGCGCAGGTCGCAGCCGGTCGCCTGGTTGATGATCTGGTGACCGTGGCCGTTCCAGATGAGGATCGGCGCCTTCTGGTTGGCGGTGAACTCGGAGAGCTCGGCACTGGCGACCACTGTGACGTAGACGTCGACGGGCGTGGCGTCGTCGAGATCGAGGCGCTCGCCGTCCTCGTCGGTGAGCTCCACCTGGTAGTCGGAGAAGAACCGGTGAGGATCGGTCACGGGCAGCGAGAGGCTCGGGTCATCGATGCAATGCAACCACAAGAACGGGCTGCTCGGGTCGCTGGTCAGCAGCGCGTAGCGCGAGCCGCCCAGGCCGATCAGCCCATCGGGGAACTCGATGACCGTCTCGGGGTCGATCTCGACGTGTCCGAAGCGCGTGCTCTCGATTGCGAGTGCCACAGGGGCGGCTCCTCTACCTGGGGATGACATTCAGGCGGCGAATCTGGCTAAGCCTACTTGCGAGGCAGGCCAGGGGTCAGTTCAGGAAGTTCATCAACGACGACTGAACGATATTGGCTCCCGCCTTCAGCGCAGCGGTGAAGGCCGCCTGCTGGTTGGAGAAGGTCGTCATGGCCTGGGCCATGTTGATGTCCTCGTCGTTTGAGAGAGCGGCGGTATCGCTGTTCTGAAGCCCTTGGATGCGGTCGCCGGCGAGCGTGAGGCGGTTCTGGGTGGCGCCGACGTTGGCCTGAAGCTGGGTGAGGCCGTTCAGGCTGCTCTGAAGATTTGAGATCTGCTTGGAGGACAGGTCGGTGACGCCGGCGCTGGTGCCGCTGCGCATGTCCGAGGCGATCGTCCGCAGCGTGTCCAGGAGCTTGCCGTCGTTGGCGCTGGTTCCGCTGCCGAGCAGGCCGGAGATGTCGACGTTGACCTGCAGCGAGGAGCCAGGCCCGATCTGGCGCGTCACCGCAGCCGTGTTGCCCTGGAAGGTATCGCCGGTGGAGTTCGCATAGGGCTGGGTGCTGGAGGCCGTGCCCGAGAAGATGTACTGGCCGTTGTACTGGGAGTTGGCCTCCTGCTTCATGGCATCGGCGAGCTGATCGATCTCGTCGGCGGTGGCCGAGAGGTCCGTGGGAGACTCGACGCCGTTGGAGGCCTGCACGGTCAGCTCCTGGGCCCGCTGGAGCATGCTCATCACGTTCTGCAACGAGGTGCCGGCGGCCGAGGCCCAGGCCGTGCCATCGGTGATGTTGGAGTTGTAGTTGCTCAGCCCCTTGAGGTCGTTCTTGAGCTGGATCGCCAGACTCGCCCCGTAGGGGTTGTCCGACGGCTGGTTGATGCTCAGACCGGTCGAGAGCTGCTGCTGGGTGGTGGCGAGCTGATCCTGGACGTTGTTGATGCTGGAGAGCACCGACGCGGTGGTCATCTGGGTGGTGATGCGCCCGGAGATCATGGTCTAGAGCCCGGCACCGACGCTGTTGATGAGCGTGTTCAGCGTGCTGTTGATCGCGTTCATGACCCGCGCCGAGGCCTGGTAGGCCTGCTGGTACTGGATCAGGTTGGTCATCTCCTCGTCCAGCGAGACGCCCGACACGCTCTGGCGCTGATTGGAGACCGCGGTGAGGACTGCCTGCTGGGTGCCCTGGGTGCTCTGGGCGGCCTGGACGCCGCTGCCGACCTGCGCGACGAAGGCGGCGTAGGCCTGGTCGGCGGGACCGCCGGAGAGATTGCCGATGGCCTGGGCCAGGTCATTGCCCGAGGTGCTCGAGCTCGCGGCCTGCACGGTGGAGGTGGAGGCGGAGACCGCGATCGTCGAGGCCGAGGTCCCGGTGAAGAACGGGCTGGAGGGCTGGAGCGCGTTGACCGAGCTGACGACCTGGTTGGCGACGCCGTCCAGCGAGGAGATGTACTGGCCGACCGGACCCGTGCTGGACGAGATGTTCAGCAGGGAGCCGAGCTGGCCGCCGGCGGCCGTGGTCAGCGTCTGGGGCCAGGTGACGGTCGTGCCGCTCACCAGTGGGCTCGAGGCGTCGCCGAAGTTGACCGTGACCGCGCCGCTGGACCCGGTGCTCACCGAGATCTGGGCCAGGCTGGAGAGGTCGTCGAGGGCTTTGTCGCGCTGGTCCATCAGCGTGTTGGGCGAGATGCCCGCCTGCTGGGCCTGACCGATCTGGGCGTTGAGCGTGGCGATCTGCTGAGCGTCCTGCGCCACCTGGCCATTGGCGCCGGTGAGGCTCGCGTACTGCTGGGAGGCCTGGCTCTGCACCGTCTGCATCTGCTGCGCGACGGCGTTGAAGGTGGAGGCCAGGGTCTGGCCGGCGCCGATGACGCCCTGCAGCGTCGCCGGGTTCTGGGTGGCGCCGAGCGCGTTCCAGGCGGTCCAGAAGTTCGACATCACGCTCTGCAGGCCGTCGGAGGACGGCTCGTTGACCGCGGTCTGGACCTGTCCGAGCTCGGCGGCGTTGGAGTTGGCGTTGCTGGTGGCGCTGCTCTGGGCGCGATACTGAACATCGAGGAACTGGTTGCGGATACGGCTGACGTCGGTGATCGAGACGCCGGTGCCGAGCTGCGTCCCACCACCCTGCTGGGTGAGGGCGGGGATGGACAGGGGAGCGGTGGCGGCCGTCTGCACGGTCTGGCGGGTGTAGCCGGCCGTGTTGGCGTTGGCGATGTTCTCGCCGGTGGTGGTGATGGCGGCCTGGGCCGCCTCGAGGCCGCTCAGCGCCGTCTGCAACCCGGTGAAGGACGGGATGGTCACGGCGTCAGACCTCCAGGTCCAGGACGCGGTGGCGGCTGGATAGGCGCGGGGCGGTCAGGCGACTGTGATCGCCGGCGGAGTCGTAGCCCAGGTGACGGTCACCGTCGGCCAGGCGCAGGAGGTGATCCAGGAACGACAGCTCCTGGTTCATCAGGGCCCGGTTGACGTGATGCTCTCGCTGGACCTCCTCCAGGAGGCCGCGCAGCTCGGCGCTGAGCGCGTGCGCCATGGGGGCCCGGCCCGGATCCATGATCGCGTCGAGCAGGCTCATCGACACGGCGGTGGGGGCGACGCCGAGGTGCGCGCCGGCGCGGTCGAGCAGGCGCGCGCGGTCGCGCTCGATCAGCGCGCGCCGCTGGAGCTCGGCCTGCAGCATGCCGGTCAGGGCGACGACCTGCTGGACGTCGCGAGCGCGGATGGCGGCACCCTGCTCCAGCACGACCTGCAGCAGACGCCGCGCCGACACCAGCTGGGCGTCAAGGTGGG
>JBAQGP010000054.1:0-14325 GCA_049287845.1 Solirubrobacteraceae bacterium
CACGTGCCGGCGGCCGCCTTGGCGGTTCGCCTCCCCGGGCGCGGCTCCGCGGACACAGCTCCGGACACGGCTCCGCGGGCGCGGCGATCCGTCGAGCTGGTGCAGCGCCCCTGGAGAATCAGCGTCAAGCGGTCGATAACACGGGCATAGATATGCCTGCGTCTGCGTTTGATCGCGCCAACCCTCGGTTCATGGCCTATACGGCGTCGGGAATGTGGGGCGCGGCGTGCGTGGACGGGCTGCTTGAGGGCGTGCTGCCAAACGATCCGCCGTTTTCACCCGTCCCGGTGATCGCCGCGCTCGTCATGTTCTGCCTGCTGGTCATCGTTGGGCCACGGCTGCCGCGGCGCTGCCTGGCGATGCTCGGCCCGCTCGGCGTCGTGACGATCTCCTTGGCCCTCTCCCAGGCTCCGGGCGCCGGCGACGGGGCGGTGCTCTACACGATGCCCGTGCTCTGGAGCACCTTCTTCTACGGCCGCCAGGGCGCCGTCGCGATCCTCGGATGCGTGGCCGTCGGTCATGCGGCCGCGCTGATGCTGCTCCCGGCGTCCAGCGTCTATCCGGGTCGCTGGCTCGACGTGATGGTGTCGGTCACGGCCTCGGCGATCGTCGTACTGGCCCTCGAGCGCCGCAATCAGGGACTGCTTGGCCGCCTGGCTGCCGAGGCGCGCACCGATCCTCTGACCGGCCTGGTCAATCGCCGGGGCCTCGAGGAGCGCGCCACCGTCCAGATCGCCCACGCCCGCCGCGACAACAGCCCGATCGCGCTGGCCACTTTCGACCTGGATCACTTCAAACGCATCAACGACACGTGGGGTCACGCAACCGGCGACCGAGTACTCGTGCGGCTCGCTCATCTGCTGAGGCGCGAGGCACGCGACATCGACGCCATCGCGCGAGTAGGCGGCGAGGAGTTCGTGGTGTTGCTGCCCGGGACCGATCTTGACGGCGCTCGGGGGTTCACCGCCCGCATCCGCGCCGGCCTGGCCGATGAGTCGGTCGGCGAGCTGCCGACCGTCCGCGTCAGCGTGGGGATCGTCTCGATCGTCGCACCCGATGACTTGTCGATTCTCCTCGAGCGGGCCGACTCGGCGCTGTACGCCGCCAAGCGCGCCGGCCGCGATCGCACCGCGTCATGGCCGGGCGATCGTGAGCGGCGCGTCGTCGCCGTGTAGGTGCCTCGTCACGAAGACGAGCCGCTCCATGCCACAGCCTCGACCTCAACCAGTAGATCGGGGCGAAACAGACCCGCGACCTGCACCAGCGAGCTGGTTCGCGGCGCATCCCGGGCAAGCTGAATGCGGGAACCGCGTCCGTCACCGATGATGATCCTGTAGCGGCAGCGCTCGAGCATCGCGCGCTCACGACCCTGGCGACGCCCATCACCAGCGTGGAGATGAGCAGTTCACACGCCCGGTGACCACGTCCTGTTTGTCGAGGCGTCGTTGGGGCACTTGAACGTCGTGCAGTTGGCTAGTTCTTCTGGGCGCCCCGCCGTGGGGCCGATCAGGCTCGCTGATGGACTCGGTGTCGCCAGTGCCGCTCTCGGTGCGCCGATGGTGCTCGCTCCACGGCGCACCCTGGAGTCGATCGGGATCAGGCCGGATCGCCGCGCGAAGGTGATCGCCTTCTCCGTCGGTGTGCAGGAGATGCTCGCGGGCGGGACCATCCTGGCGATGCGCCATCGCCGTGTCGGCGCGTGGTCGCGCGTGCTCGGCGACATGATCCACCTGACGCTGCTGGGGTCGGCCTTCGCGACACGTCGCGCCGACACGAGGCGGCTGCTCGGCGCGATCGGCTTCGTCGCGGTGGTGTCAGGTCTGGATTCGTTCGCGGCCGCACGGCTCGCGCAAGCCGAGGGCACCTTTGAGCGCGATGGCTCAGACAGCTCTGGGATCGGGGCGCCCCCGGATGACGCCGCGGGTCCGGCGCACGTGCGCACCGCGATCACCGTGCAGGGCAGTGAGGAGGACGTGCGGCGGCGATTTGCCGAGTTCGGCTGGCGCGAGCTCGATCCCGCCGGCCTCGGTATCACCTTCCAGGCCGCCCCGGGGGACCGGGGGATCGAGGTCCACGTCAATGTCGATCCGGCAGCTCCCGGCGGCGCGGTGGGGGCGGCGATGCTCAAGGCTGCCGGCCGGTCAGCTGACCAGCGCATCAACGATGACCTGCGGCGGTTCAAGGCGCTGGTGGAGACGGGCGTCGAGGTCCGCTCCGACAAGAGCCCCGAAGGACCGTCGGCTCTGCGTCAGATGTTCCAGCGGCCGGGCAACCCTAAATCACTACGGAGCGGCGCCTGATGCGTGCGACCGTCTGGAGCGGGCGGAACACGGTGCAGGTGGAGAACGTGCCGGATCCGCAGCTGCTGAACTCGCGCGATGCGATCGTCAAGGTCTCGTCGACTTCGATCTGCGGTTCGGATCTGCACCTCTACGACGGCTACGTCCCGACGATGCGGAGCGGGGACATCCTTGGTCACGAGTTCATGGGCGAGATCGTGGAGGTCGGCGCGGAGGTCGGCAACCTGTCGGTCGGCGATCGGGTCGTCGTGCCGTTCCCGATCGCGTGCGGCAACTGCTACCAGTGCCAGGCCGGGATGTTCTCGCTGTGCGAGAACTCCAACCCCAACGCCGGCATGGCGGAGAAGCTCTGGGGACATGCGGTCTGCGGGATCTTCGGCTACTCCTCTCTGACCGGCGGCTACGCAGGCGGTCAGGCGGAGTACGTGCGGGTCCCGTTCGCGGACGTGGGCCCGATCAAGATCGAGAACAGCGATCTCACCGACGAGCAGGTGCTGTGGCTGTCAGACGCCTTCCCCACAGGCTTCATGGGCGCAGACGTGTGCGAGATCAAGCCCGGGGACGTGGTCGCGGTCTGGGGCGCGGGCGCCGTCGGACTGTTCGCGATCGCCGGTGCGCGGATGCTCGGCGCCGAGCGCGTGATCGCGATTGACCGCTTCGACTACCGGCTCGACAAGGCTCGAGAGGCGGGCGCGACCGACCTGCTCGACTACGAGCAGGTCGAGGTGCCCGTCGCGTTGAAGGAGCTGACCGGGGGCAGGGGGCCGGATGCCTGTATCGACTGCGTCGGGCTGGAGTCCCACCATGCGCATCCGGTGGTGTACGGCTATGACCGGATCAAGCAGGCGGCGCGACTGGAGACCGAGCGCGGCTACGCGTTGCGCGAGGCGATCCTGAGCTGCCGTAACGGGGGAATCGTCTCCATCATGGGCGTGTACGGCGGGTTCATGGACAAGTTCCCGATCGGGTCGCTGATGAATCGCTCGCTGACGATCAAGACTGGCCAGTGCCACGTCCACCGCTACCTGAGGCCACTGCTCGAGCGCATCGAGAACGGCTTTGATCCCGGATTCGTCATCTCCCACCACATGTCGCTTGAGGACGCGCCGCGCGCATACGAGCTGTTCAAGCACAAGCAGGACAACTGCACGAAGATCGTGCTGAAACCGTAACCTCGAGCGCTTTCCGTGGCGTGATTTGTTGTGTGGCCAAGCCGTCTCTCGACGGTGGCGCTTGCTAACGCCGACGCGGCCCCGACGCGCGCCGGTGAGATTCCGCGCAGCGCAGACACAGCACCGCATCAGGCAGCGCCCGTAGCCGGCCTGATGGGATGGGATCGCCGCAGACGTCGCACAGCCCATAGCTCCCGTCATCCAGCTTGGCGACGGCACGCTCTGTCCGCGCCAGCACCCGCTCGAGTGAGTCGCCAACGCCGATGTCGGTCAGACGGCGCACCGCCTCGGTGGTGCCATCACCCACCCGTTTGCCGAATCCCACTGCGCTTCCACGCTCAGGGCGGCTGGCCAGCGCCGCCAGACGCGCCTGGTTGGAGTCACGGCGAGCCTCGAGGTCTCGTCGAACAGCATTCAGATCCAAGTCGTCGCGAGAAGTCTTCATCTCAGCTCTCTACCCCGGTTCACGATGCCCAGCTGTAACCACGGAGAATGATGCCTCCGAGGAGCGCGAAGATGGTCGCCCCGCGGCGCCTTGTGCCCAGAGGATTCGCGCTCGGCGAGACGTTCGGGCTAATCGTCGAGCCGCTCGGCGAGTTCGACGATCAGGCCTTCGGGCCTGCGGACATAGCAGAGCAGGAAGGTGTTCTCGAAGTTGACGATCTCCCCGACCGTTTCCCAGCCGGCTTCTCGGACACGGTCGACGACGCCACGCACATCGTCGACCTTGAAGGCGACGTGCCGGAAGCCCAGGATGGTTCGCGGCCGGCGCTGGCTGCTGGGCGCCGGCGGGAGGCGACTGGAAGCGCACCACCTCGAACATGTCGCTGCCGTCGGGGGTGCGAGCCATCACGAGCTCGACCGTCACGTTCTCGAGACCGATGATCGGTCACCAGCGCTGCATTCCGGGTGCGCGTGCCGGCGCGTCACACTAGTGTCGATGGTCATCCCGCGCGCGCCATGGAGGAGGCCCTACCGACGGGCAGGGATGGACTGCGGGCGGCTGCGATGGCGGTGATGGCCTGTTTGAACGGAGGACGGACCCGGGCCGAGCATCCTGTCGTCCCACTATCGCCGGCGGAGCTCGCCGCCGACGCGAGCGCGGTTCAGGCCGCTGGGGCGTTTGCGGTGCACGTCCATCCGACCGACCGGCACGGGCTACAGACGATGGAGGCCAAGGCTTGTGATGCCGTGGTGGCGGCGATTCGCGCCGCGGCTCCGCGGCTTCCGATCGGGTTCTCCACGTCGGCTGCGATCAATCCCGATCCGTTTGCCCGCGCGGCCGCGATGAGCGCCTGGCGCCAACGACCCGACTTCGTCTCGGTGAATGTCTCCGAGCTCGGCTGGACGGGCATCGCACGCGCTGCGCTGCACGCAGGCATTGCCATCGAGGCCGGACTGGCGGTCGCGGCGGACGCCGAGGAACTCCGACGCAGCCCGTTCGCTCATCAGATCCTGCGAGCGCTGATCGAGGTTGACGGCGGCGCCGACGACGCGCGCGCGATCGCGGAGGCGATCCCCCCGGCCGTGGCGCAGCTCTGGCACGGTTCAGGGGCGCGGACGTGGGAGGTCATCTCAGCGGCCGGGGCGGCCGGCGTCGATGTCCGCGTCGGACTGGAAGACGTGCTGACGCTTCCCGACGGCAGCACAGCGACGGACAACGCCGAAATCGTCAGCGCAGCCGTCGCGTTGCTCACCGCCCCAAACTGAGAGTCACACCCATCGACGAAACTCGCCGGAACCAGGGCGGACGCGGCGATGGACTCGTCCGATTCGGCACCACAAGTCAAGCGGGCTCCTCGTCGAGGAAAGTCTGGATGAGAGTGGGTGATTCATGCACGGACACCACCAGCAATGGCATGTCTCCCACATTGCGAAACCCGTGCGGTGTGAGCGGGGACCGAAATGATCCGCTCGGCCTGGACGTCAAGGACCACTCCGGCAGCCGTCCAGCGGCCGCTGCCCGCGAGCAGGACGAACGTCTCGGGGTAGGGGTGGGTGTGCAGTTCCACGAAGCTGCCTGGCGGCGTTCGCACGACGAACATGGTGATGCCCGCATTGGCGCGCAGACCGCCCTCAAACAGAGCCGCGGTGGGTCCGACACGAAGCTCGTCCAGGTCAATCGAGGTGACCCGTGTCATGTCGAGCGACCCAGGGGCGAGGCGTTCCGGGCGCGGTGGCGCTGGCCGGTCACCTGCATGATGCCGTCAAGGGACACGCACGTCACCACACGCAGCCTGCACATGGAAAGCTCCCATCAGGTCCAGAACCGGTGCTCATCGAGCCTCGACGACCATCAGCGTGTTGCCCTCGGGGTCGCGGAACCAGAACAGCGGCGGGGCCTCGCCGAAGCGGGCGACCTCGGCGTCGACGTCCACGCCATGAGCCTTCAGGTGCGCGTGGTAGGCGTCGATGTCGTCGGTCGCCAGCGAGATCCCGGTCTCCTTGCCGCCCGGGGTCACGCTCGGCCCGGGAGGGCAGATGGCGATCGGCGTTTCGGCGCCGGACGGCACGACCTCAATCCAACGGTTGCCGTCACCGAACGGCAGGTCGGCGCGCTTCTCAAGGCCAAGCGTCTCGGTGTAGAACTCGAGCGCGCGGTCCTGATCGGCGGCCGGGATGATGACGTTGGCGAGCTTGCTGACGTGGGGGCTCATGGAACTGCTCCTGACTCGGGGTGGGTGTGCACGGACCAACCTAAGGTCCCTCGCGAGGGTTGTCTTCTTCAAACGTGCTGCGTTGCCGGCGCTGCTTGACGCCGCGAGATCCGAAGCGAGACGCGCCCTGCCCAGACTCGTCACACCGCCGGACCACCCCGAAAGACGGTTCCTGGAGAGCCCGATGTCACGGTCAATGGTGAACGTCATCGCGGTCATCGTCCGTTCCTGTAACGCCTGATGACCCTGACATGTGAGGTCACCCATGTCGGCGTGATAGGGCCGGTCGCCGCCATCGAACTGCGGGTGGTCTAACCCCCGTCGGGCCTGAGTCACGTCCGCGGGCGCGCGGCCGGCGATGAGATTTCTCTCACAACAGTCGGAAGCGCTTTGCGCCCGTGCACGGGGGTAACTGCCGCGTACGGCCGGGGCCCTCGAACCCACAGGAGACCTTCATGCGAGCACACGACTTCGACACCGCGATCACCCGGCGTGGCGCCCTGCTCGGCGGAGGCGCCGCGGTCGGCGGCCTTGTCGCCGCCGGTCCGCTTGCTGCCGGTGCCGCCGCGCGCACCCCGGCCGCACGCAAGCAGTCGGGCAAGCTTCCGTCCAAGGAGATCGAGAAGATCCTGGAGCTCGAGGGCACCGTGTCTGACGGCGTGCTCAGCATCGACGTCAGCCGTGACGACATCGGCAAGGTGCGCGGCCCGCTCGGCGTGGAGTTCGACGGCTCGTTTGAGATCGACGGGACGCTGACCTTCCAGCCTCTCGGAGGTGATCTGGCGTTCTTCAACGGTGATCTCCCGCTCAAGCCGAGGGAGACCCAGCCCTTCATCGACGCGATCATCGCCAACCGCCTCGTCTGGCAGGCTTTTCACCAGCACTACATCGAGATGAGCCCGAACGTGTGGTTCATCCACTGGCGCGGTGTCGGTGCACCGCTCACCCTCGCCAGGGCGGTCCGCAACGTGCTGCGAGTCACCGCGACCAAGCTGCCGCAGAAGATGCCGGCGAATCCGAAGTCGCCGCTGGACGCAAAGCGCCTCGAGACGATCCTGCGCGGCAGCGCTCAGATCGGGAATGAGGGCGTCGTCACCGTCAACGTCCTGCGCTCTGACCGGATCGTCATCGACGGCGTGCGGGTCTCTCCTGAGGCGAACATCTCGACCAACATCGAGTTCAAGCCGCTCGGGGGCAGCACGGCATGGGCCGGGCCCGACTTCGCAATGACGGGCACGGAGGTGATGAAGGTCGTGCCGCTCATGCGCCGGCTCGGGTGGTTCAGCGGCTGCCTCTATAACCAGGAGACGTCCGAGGCGCCACAGCTGTACTTCGATCACATGCTCAAGCGGGGCGACGCCTACTCCCTCGCCGCCGAAATCCGACAGGGACTCGACCTCACCCGCGCGCACTGACGTAGCTCGCAGCAGCTGCGAGCTCCCCGGTCGGTACGGCCTCGACACGGGTTCCCACGCTCACCAACACGCACGGGCCATCGGTGCTCCAGCGCGGAGGTGAGAGTGGGAACCTCCGGTGCAGGTACCGCCGGCGGCGGTACCGTCTCCGCCAGGACTCAGGCCAATCTCGAGGTTGGGAGCGCGAATGCTGCTGTCAGGGAAATCGATCGTCGTGACCGGCGGCAACAGCGGCATCGGGGAGGCGATCGCGCTCGCTGCAGCCGCTGAAGGGGCCAACGTGGTCATTGATTACGTCGCCCATCCCGAGGCGACCACGGCATTGATCGCCAAGATCGAGGCCGCCGGCGGCCACGCCGTCGGGGTCGAGGCGGACGTCTCGCAGTGCGCCGATCTGGTGAAGATGGTCCAGGCCGCCGTCGACACCTATGGCCGGTTGGACGTGCTCATCAACAACGCCGGGATCGAGACGCGCACCTCGCTCCTCGATACGACGGAGGCCGACTTCGACAAGGTCATCGCGATCAACATGAAGAGCGCCTTTTTCGGCACGCAGGCCGCGGCCAGGCAGTTCATCGCCCAGGGCGCCGGCGGACTGGTGCTCAACATCTCCTCGGTCCATGAGGACTGGCCGATGCCCGGCAACATCGCCTACTGCGTCTCTAAGGGCGGGATCCGAATGCTGACCCGCACCGCCGGCGTCGAGCTGGGCGAACACGACATCCGCGTCGTCAACGTCGCCCCGGGCGCAGTCGCCACCCCGATCAACGCCTCCACCGAGGCCGACCCAGCCAAGATGCAGGCGCTCGATAAGGCGATCCCGCTCGGCCGGATGGCGCAGCCCGGTGAGATCGCCGATGTCGTCGTCTTCCTGGCGTCTGACAAGGCCGCCTACATGACCGCCACCACCGTCGTCATCGACGGCGGCATCATGCAGGGCAGCGTCGGGCTGTGAGCGGGTAGCCCTTCCCTCGGCGCAAGCGCGCCGCGGCTCGTTCTCGTTCGCGCACGCAGCCTCGATGACGGTCCGCGCCGCCCAGCCGGGCACACGTCGGTGAGATTCCGGCCGAGGTGGGTAGACCTTGGGCGTCCACGGCGTCGTCGCGGATCGTCCATACCGGAGGTAGTCAATGATTGTGTTAGGAATCGTGTTGCTCATCATCGGGTTCATCGCCGCGATCCACATCCTGTGGATCCTCGGAATCGTGGTGCTGGTCGTCGGCGTCGCGCTGGCGTTGTTGGGGGCGACCGGCCGCGCGATCGGTGGCCGCAGGCACTACTACTGATCGGCCGACAACGCTGGCCGCCGACGGGGGGGCGTCCGGGCCCTCGCGGGGCGTTGAGCCGCATGCGGTCCGCGCTCGCGGCAGAATTGGCGGGGCAATGCCCTGCGAGTGGTTGCTGATTGATGGATCGAGCCTGATCTTTCGCGCGTTCTACGGGACGCTGGCCAGCGCGCGCGTGTCGGGGACGGACGGGAACGCGATCAGTGGTTTCTTGGACAGGCTGGCGCGGCTGGTCACCGACCGCCGGCCCCGCCGGCTGGTGATCGCCGAGGACTGGGCATGGCGGCCGCAGTGGCGAGTGGACCTGCTCCCGGGCTACAAGGGCCACCGGGTCTCTGAGCCGGTTCCACCCGGGCTGGTGCCCGACCTTCCGGTGATCACCCAGCTGCTTGCATACATCGGGATCGACGTCGTCGGGGCCGCCGATCATGAGGCCGAGGATGTGATCGCCACCCTGACCAGGCTCGCCGGCGGGGCCGTCGAGATCGCCAGTGGTGACCGGGATCTGTTCGCGCTGGTAGAGGATCCGCGCGTGCGCGTCCTGTATCCCGAGCGGTCAGGGCTGGCGGTGATCGACGAAACCGAGATCACGCGCCGCTACGCAATCCCAGGCCGTCGATACGCCGACTTCGCGATCCTGCGCGGCGACCCCTCCGACGGCCTTCCCGGGCTCAAGGGCGTCGGCGCGGTGACCGCGGCGGCGATGATCCGCCGCCACGGAGACATCGCGGGCGTGCTGCGCGACCGCCCGCTCCGCCCACCGGATCGGGAGTACCTCCAGGCCGCGATCACCGTCGTGCGGCCAGTCGACGATCTTCCTGTCGCGCTCCCGCCCGGCCAACGAGACGCCTACCCGGCCAACGAACCCGCCCTCGGGGCGCTCGCCGCCCGCCACCACGCACAGCGCTCGGTAGACCGCCTGCTCAGGGCTCTCACCAGCCTGACACCGCAGCGACCCTGACCCCCGCACGCATCGACCACCTCCGACTAGATTGACTAGCCGTCCGGCGAGCAGTTCGCCAGACGACGGCGAGGGCTGCTCTCGCTTGGACCACCCAGACAAGCTGCGTATTGCCGTGGGACCCGCTAGGCCGCGGCGGGAAGTTCGTCTTTCGGTGCATAGCGGTGGTGCAGCGACAGTGGGTTGCCGTCAGGGTCCAGGCAGATCGCCTGCCAGCAGACGCCGGAGTCAAACACGTCGCTGACGAAACGCACCCCCTGTGCCTCAAGCCGCTCCCGCGCGACGGCCACGTCAGCGACCTGCAGAGCGATCGGCATCGCGTTGCGCGAGAAGGTGCCGCCGAAGTCTTCGGTGCGCATGATGGCGAGCGTGAGATTGCCGGCTTGGTACTCGGCACCGCGCCGGCTCCCGTACCGCTTGACGAACGGCAGGCCGAGCGTCTCGCCGTAAAACGTGGTCATCGCGTCGAAGTCCTGCGCCGGGATGCAGACGAAATCCACGCCGGTGATGAGTGGGGTCATATTGGTCATAGTGGCTTAGACCCTCGCAGGTCCGCAGACTCATCGCTCGACGCTCACCGAAGTCAGACGCGACGTCCATCGCACGCGTCGGCGTACTACTGCTGCGTTCCGGTGAAGCGACGGGCCCACAGCACAGGGCTCGAGACGGCGGAGATGTCACTCCCGCGGCGAGGAAGCAGCTGCCCGACGCCGGTGGGCGACTAGTCGAGAGGAGGACGAGCTCGGCCCGGCCACCAGGGAGGAACGTCATGAAGCTCGGCGCGCCCGCCGCGAGCTCTGCGGACGGCGTCCCAGCGCTTCATGATCAGGCGCTGGTTCGCGCTCGATGGATCGCGCCGGTACGCTTCCTCGGCCTCAGCGAGCTGGCGTTCAGCGATCTGTATGAGTTCGTCATCTGGCTCCACTCGTCAAGATCGTAGGACCGAGACGAAGGTCAGTGCACGCATGTCCGGAGCTGCCTGCGCGAGGGACTCACTGGTCCCTTGCTTGCCCCGACCAGCGACGTTAGGAGTCGCCGCCCACGAGGCCGCACAGCCGGCGCACGGAGGGGTCAGCCTTGGGGATCGTCACGCCGTTAGGCGCGGTCAACGCGGGGTAGTGAAGACCTACCGAGCGACCCGGTTTAAAGGAGGAGTCGATGCCCAAGTCAGCACGCGAAGTGATGTCCGGCGGGGCGGAGTGCATCGGTGAGAAGGAGACGATCGAAGCCGCCGCTAAGAAGCTGGCCAGCCTGGATGTCGGGGCGGTGCCGATCTGTGGAGAAGATGATCGTTTAAAGGGGATGATCACCGACCGCGACATCACCATCAAGGTGGTGGCCGAGGGCAAGGATCCGACCCAGACCACCGCGGGGGAACTGGCGACGCAGGGTGAGGTGGTGACGATCGGGGCCGATGACTCAGTCGATGAGGCGTGGCGGACGATGGCCGAGAAGAAGGTTCGGCGCCTACCGGTCATTGACGGCCACAAGCTGATCGGCGTTGTCAGCCAGGCGGATCTCGCCAAAGAGCTCGACAGCTCAAAGGTTGGTGAGCTGGTCGAGGCGATCTCCGCCGCGCCTTGACCGAAACGGGTTGAGCCTTCTGGCTTCAGGACGCCGGGGTCCTGAAGCCGACGGCACCCCAGTGTGTGATCGACATGCGCAAATTGCGCGATTTACATCAATTGCTCCTGCCCTCGCAGGACGTGCCGCCCCTGATCAGAGCGTGCCATTCGGGGTTCTGCGACACTGAACTCGAGTATCTCCTGCGCCACGAGAACATCAAACGACGCCGTTAGAGCACGCGGTCGCCGCTACAGCCGCATCGGACCGGGTGGCCGCCCCGGTGCCCGCCGGACCCTCGCTGCTCGTCGCGAATCGGTCCGGCTTGGTGCGAGCTGGCGAGACGGCCCGTTCGGCATTGAGATGGCTGGCGAGGTGCTGCTGCCCGACGACAGCTGCCGGCTGGGCTCGACGATGTTCGACGCGTGGCTTGAGGCCGGGACGGCATCGTGACCGGATTCGTGCTCGTCCCCGGTGCCTGCCACGGCGCTTGGTGGTACGACCCGCTGGTGGCACAGCTGACCCGGGAAGGTCACACAGCTAAGGCGGTCACACTCGCCGGCCTCGAAGACGAGCCGCGGCTGGACCGTCTGATCAATCTCGATACCCACATCGAGCAGACCGGCCGGCTTGTCACCGAGCTGGTCGTCGAGACCTCTGCCGACACTCCGGGAGTGGTGCTCGTGGGACACAGCTACGCGGGCTCGGTCATCACCGCCGTCGCAGACCAGATGCCCGACCGGATCCGGGCGCTGGTCTACCTCGATGCGTTCATCCCCGAAGACGGCGACTCGTGCTGGGCAATGACCAACGACGAACAACGCCAGTGGTATGTCAACGGGGCGGCCACGACCGGCTACGGCGTCGACCCGCTGCCGTTCTTCGACGAGCGAGCCCGACCACACCCGGAAGCGACCCTGCTGCAGGCCTGCCGGCTCACCGGCGCCTGGCGGCAAGTGCCTACCAAGATTCACGTCACCGCGCTGGACTGGTCCGGAGAATCACCGATGGCCGGCGCCTCCCAGCGCGCCCGCAACGACCCGCAATTCGTCACCTACGAATGGAGCACCCGCCACAACGTGATGCATGACGGCCCAGGCCGCGTCCTGGACCTCATCCACGATCTCTGAGCTCCCGACGTCTTGGAGGGCGTCCGGGTAACTCTGTAGGCGTTGGTTGGGCAGTCGGTCTCCGAAGTGGATTGTGAACGCCAGCAGCGCTTTGGTCCACCCCCGGGTCCGGGTCCATGAGTCGGCCGTCGCGAGGGGGTGCGCATCCGACCGGCGGTTCGGCACATCGCGTCAGTTGGGGAGCGTGTGCAGGATGTAGGCCTCCAGAGCCGCGCTCCTGCCTTTGACGAGCACCTGGCCCATCGCCTCGACGACGGCTCCCTCGGGCAGCTGCCGGTAGGTCTCGGCGCCGATGAGGACGGCTCCGACCGGCGCCTTGCCCTCCAGCCGCGCGCCGGCGTTGATGGTGTCCCCGATTAGCGAATAGGCGACGTGACCGTGCCCCCCGAGCTCGCGTAGCACCGCGTTGCCGCTATTGACCCCGACGCGCAGGCGCGGCCATCCGGGATGCTGCTCGGCCAGCTGTCCGATTTCCGCCTGGAGCGCGAGCGCGGCGCGGGCAGCGCGGAGGGCGTGGTCGGGCTGATCGCCACGACTGTTGAACGTCGCCATCATGCCATCGCCCATGAACTTCTCGATGTCACCGCGAAACCTCCGCGAGATCAACGGCGCGGCGGTCTCGTAGTAGGTGCTCAGCAGCGCGGCGACCTCATCCCCCGACGAGCGCTCAGAGAAACTGGTGAACCCGGCGAGATCGCTGAACAACACGCTCACATCCTGGCTGCGGTGGCGGGTCGTCGGTAGATACAGATGACGGAAGCGGTCTTCGCGCCATTCGCGGTGAGCGGCAAACCCGATCGTCGCGTAGGCCAACAGGATCAAGACGTGCCATTCCCACCAGCTGGCGTGCCAGCTGCGCTCGCCCGTGGTGGCCACTCCAACCATGGCCTCTGCGAGCAGCACGAAGCAGGCGATCACGCTCGCCGGGAGCAAGGTCAGGTCGGACCGATACACGATCCAAAACCGCGCGGCCGCGGCACCGTAGAGGAGGACTCCCAGCACGGCCATCACGCTGAGCAGACTGCCTGTGGCCCCTTCGCTGGTCGGGTGATTCAAGGGCGCTATCTTGGCCACCGTCCACACGAACCACAGCACCATCGCTCCCATCACCGCGCGCCTCAACAGTGACCGTCTACGCATGACGACTGCCGCGAAGCTCGGAGCCCAGTCCACGAAGGCCGATGCAAATCCAAACGCTGCGGCCAGCAGCAACCCAACCGGAATTGCAACCTTAAAGCCCGACAACTCTGCTGTGAACAGGACCCCGGGCGTGCCGACTGCGTGCAGGCCGAGAAAGCCCCCGGTCGCCAAGAAGGCCAGGGAGATCAGCAGTACCCGGGCATCGCCGCGGCGGGTTGCGGCCTCCCCGGCGAAGAAGGCCAAGGCGAACGCGAGCGTTCCCACGGCAGCGAACACAACGAAATGGACCTTCGGGTTCTCCCAGTGGGGATCAAGCTGCGAGCGCAGCAGCAACGAGACCAAACCGATGAGCGGCAACGCTCCGGCGAACACCCACGCTGCGGTGCCCCACACACGCCGCGGGGCCCCCGGGGACCCCTCCTCTCCAACGCCCCCCGACATCGCCACGTCATTCTCGCTCATCTGCATCTCCGCCCCGCGCCCTAGGTGACCGCCGCCCACCAGCCGTCACGGCCGTAGCCATCCTACCCCCGGTGGTGCTCGGTGTCACGGTCGATGATCCCGGGACGGCTGATGAAGGCCCAGCCTCGAGGGTGGCGGCGGGCTCGAGGGTGGCAGCAGGCGACCGACCTGACCGACCCGCAGCAGTCGCCCCCGCGCCCGTCGCCCACCAGGGCACTCTCACCGCCGCACACGTCTCC
>JBAQGP010000055.1:0-3872 GCA_049287845.1 Solirubrobacteraceae bacterium
CGCTGGCACCCGCGCTGCACGGCGTGACCGACCTTCTGCTCATCGGGGCGATGGGACCGGCGCAGACCGAGCAGGAGCTGGCGCTCGTCGCCGCCGCGGCCAGCGCAGGCGTGCGCCGCGTCGTCAAGCTGTCGGTCTGGCGCGCCGACGAGGAGCTGACCCCTGTCGCGCGACTGCATCGGCCAGTCGAGCAGGCGATTGCCGCGTCCGGGCTGGTGTGGTCGTTCCTGCGCCCCAACTTCTACATGCAGAACTTCGGGCGGGCGGGGGCGGCCATTGCCGCCGGCACGCTGGCCCAGCCGCCCAGCGCCGCCCCGATCAGCTTCATCGACGCTCGAGACGTGGCTGCCGTCGCCGTCGCCGTGCTGTGCTCCGGCGACCGCGCCGATCCGGACAAGGGTGCCCACGACAGCGCGATCTACGACCTCACCGGTCCAGAGGCGCTCACCTACGATGAGGCGGCGGCCGTGTTCGCCACCGTCCTCAGGACCCCTGTGCGCCACGTCAGCCTGACCGGCGAGGTGGCGCGTGCCTCGATGCTCGCCCGCGGCCTGCCGTCATTCCACGTCGAGGCACTCCTCGAGGTGGCCGCTGCCTATCGCGACGGCGGCGCCGACACCGTCACCAGCACGGTCGCCGATCTCACAGGACGCCCGCCGCGATCACTCGCCGACTACGCCCGGGACCATCGCGCGACCTTCGCCTGAATCGCGCGGCCCCGACAGATGACGGCTCGCCCGGCCGCCAGAAGCGCCGACGGCAAGCGGAGGGGGCCGTCGGTGTGCGGGCACGTGAGTTGGGTAGTCCGTGAATGCATCTGGGAACGCACGAATGGAGGGCACGAGGTCGTGGTGGGCGAGGGGCGAGCACTGGAGGGCTGGCAGTTTCGGCCCAGCGAGGACCCGTGGGTGCGGATCGAACCCCAGCGAGACCGGGTCAGGGTGCGCTGCGGAGGCGCACTGGACGGCGTCATTGCCGCCGAGCTCCGCGAGGAGTGCGCCGGTCTGATCGAACGCGGATTTGACCGGCTGGTCCTGGACCTGCGCGAGACCACCGATATCGCTCCGGCGGTCGTCTCCACGATTGCCGGCGTCGACAGTCGCGCCCGCGCCCGCGGTTGCCGGTTCTCGGTGGCGCCCGGCAGCGGCCGGGTCGCGGCCACGCTACGCCGCGCGGGGCTCCTGGGGCAGCTCCAGCTCGAGGGCGTGCCCGAGACGTTCCTGGACTGGAGCCGTTAGCGCTCGCCGCACCGGCGCGACGTCAGTGGTCGCCGAGATGGTCGTCGAGGCGATCGGTGGCGCGGCGCAGGAGCCGGGAGACCTGCATCTGCGAGCAACCCATCAGCGTGGCGATCTCGCTCTGCTTGAGGTCGCCCTGCATACGCAGGGTCAGCGCCGTGCGCTCCAGATGCGGAAGCTGCTCGATCCCGCCGCTGAGAGCGCTGGCCATCTCAACGAGCGCGTAGCCGGCGTCGACCGAGCCCAGCGTCTCGCCCAGCGGGGTCGGCTCGGGTGCGCCGTCGGCGATGGGCGCGTCCAGCGAATCGGAGTAGTGCGCCTGGGCGGATTCCAGTCCCTCCAGGACCTTTTCGACGTCGAGCTCCAAGAACTGCGCGAGCTCGGCCACCTCGGGACTGCGCCCGTGCTGGTCGGTGAACTCGCCGACGGCCCACTGCACGCGCTGGGCGAGCTCCTGCGCGGCCCGGGGGACGTGGACCGCCCAGCCGGTGTTGCGAAAGTGGCGCTTGAGCTCGCCCAGGATCGTCGGCGTGGCAAAGGAGACGAATGGCGCCCCGCGCTCGGGGTCGTAGCGATCAATGGCGTGGAGCAGGCCCAGGTTGGCCACCTGAACCAGATCATCGAAGGGCTCGTGCGCGTTGCGGTATCGCGTGGCCAGCTTGCGGGCGAGCGGGAGGTACCGGCGCAGCAGCTCGTCGCGGGCCGAGCGCTCATAGGCCCGTGTGCGCCACAGCGTCTCGACCGGTACGCGCGCCAGGTCGAGTTGCAGCCGGGCGGCGCCTGCGGTACTTGGATCTAGCAAGGACAAGATCCTAACTAGTATACGCTCATAGATGGTACAACGATGCAGGCTGGGCGGATGATCAGCGACGGCATCGCAGGACTGCTGCGCCGCCACCGGCTACGGGTGACGCCGCAGCGCCGCGCGATCCTCAACGCATTCAGAGCTACCGCGGGCGAGCACCTGTCGGCCGAGGAGGTGCTCTCGCGGGCCAGCCAGGCGGTGCCGGAGATCGGTCGCGGCACCGTGTACGCCACGCTCGCCGAGCTCGCCGAGCTCGGTCTGCTCGGCTCGGTGGGCAACGCCGAGCCGGTGCGTTACGAGACGAACGTCGAGCCCCACGATCACTTCCGATGCCGCCTGTGCCTGCGGCTCTTCGACGTCGAGCTGGGCGGCAGCGACCTCGAGACCCGCCCCCTGCCGGGCTACTCGATCGACGCCGTGGCGGTACATGCCGAGGGGATCTGCGCTCAATGTCATGACTACGAGCGCGGTGTCATCGACGGCGCGCTGCGCATCACTGAGCATCCGACCATCGGCGAGGAGACGCTGGAGGAGATCTCGTGCGTGCGGGTCGAGAGCCCGGTGGGCGATCTGGCGCTCGGGGCCTCGTCTGAGGGCGTCGTGCGGGTGGCCTTCGAGGACCACGCGGACTTCGAGAGACTCAGCGCGCGGGCCAAAGCCCGCCGCGGCTCGGTCGCCGGCCGCGTTCGCGTCACCGCGCTGAACACCGCCTTCACGGGCTACTTCGGCGGTGGCGGCGATGCGCTGGCGGACCTCGTCGACTGGCGCCTGCTGGCCGACGACGCCGCCGAGCTGCTCCGATCAGTCCAGAGCATCCCCTACGCCGAGCCTCGCTCCTATGACCGGATCATGGCCGGCACGTCGCCCTACTACAGCGGGGTCGTCGTCGGCGCCAATCCGATGCCGCTGCTGATTCCCTGCCACCGTGTGAGCCGGGGCATCAACCGCGTCGAGGCGTACGTGGGAGGCCTCGAGCGGCTGCGCTTCGTGCAGGAACTCGAGAGCGGGCAGGGCCGCTGAACGAGCGGCCCAGGCCGTAGTGCGGCTGGCGCGGCGAGCCGCTACCAGCGTCCGTACCAGCGCCGGCGCCCGCCGCCGGCCGCATCGGCCACTCCGCCCAGGAAGAACCCCAGCAGCCAGAGCACGAGGGCGACAACGAGGACGATCCACAGCAGGTGGACCGCGAATCCGAGCCCGCCGAAGACGGCAAGGATGAGAAGTAGGACGATGAGGGCAACCACGAGCTTCCTCCCTTGTTGACGAACCTCCGGTTTGGGATAGTTGGTACCCGGCGGCCGGGTTTGGCAAGCATGCGATCCCGTGTGGAGGACCCCGTCAGCGGCTAGCGGAGGCCAGATGAGATGCGGCTGGCGATGGGCGCCGAGCCGTCCCTCGTAGCGCCGTCACACGGCTGCAAACGTTTGCGGTATCGTTCCGCCACTATGCCTGAGGTCGTCATGCCGCGCCTCTCGGACTCCATGACGGAGGGGACGATCGTGCGCTGGTCAAAGGCGGACGGCGCCGAGGTGCAGCGGGGCGAGGAGATCGTCGAGGTCGAGACCGACAAGGCGACCGTGGGCTACGAGGCCGAGGTGTCGGGCACCCTGTCGATCCGCCAGCCCGAGGGTGCGGTGGTCGCGGTGGGTGCGGTGATCGCGGTGATCGGAGTGAGCGGAGCTGATGCGCCCGCCGAGGTGCGGGTCAAGGCCTCCCCACTGGCGCGGCGGCTGGCCCAGGAGCTCGGCGTGGAGCTCTCCGCGCTCCGCGGCTCGGGCCCGCATGGGCGGGTCGTCAAGAGCGACGTCATAGCCGCAGCCGGCAACGGCGGC
>JBAQGP010000056.1:0-4462 GCA_049287845.1 Solirubrobacteraceae bacterium
CGCCGGGGTGCTGGGCGCGGCCCTGCTCGCCGCTCACGAGTTGAGTGACTCAGAGGCGCCCGCCCCCACCGAGGTCAGTTAGTGCAATATCCCACGCGCCGATGATCGTCGCCTGCGGGTTTGACCATGCCGGATACGTTCTCCGCGACCGCCTGCTCTCGGTGATCGCCGCAGACGGCCACGAGATCCTTGACTTCGGCACCGACCGGCCTGACCCGATCGACTACCCCGACAAGGCGCTGGAGGTCGGGCAGGCGGTCGCCTCGGGGCGGGCGCAGCGCGGGGTCATCGTGTGCGGCTCCGGCGCGGGGGTGTCGGTGGCCGCCGCCAAGATCCACGGCGTGCGGGCGGCCACGATTCATGACACCTACACCGCCCATCAAGGCGTCGAGCACGACGACGTCAATGTTCTGTGCCTCGGCGGGCGCGTCGTCGGAGTAGAGGTGGCGGCCCAGATCGTGCTCACCTTTCTCCAGGCCGAGGTGTCGGATGAGGAGCGCCACGTGCGCCGCCGCGCCAAGGTGGATGAGATCGAGCGCACCGGGGGGGCGCCCACGTCTCAGGCGTGAGATCGTATGCGGGGATCGCGGAATGGCTGACGAGATCTACATCGCCCGGCACGGAGCCACCGAGTGGAGCAAGTCCGGGCAGCACACCAGCCGCACCGACCTGCCGTTGCTGCCCGAGGGGCGCGAGCAGGCCTCCGAGGAGCTGCGCACCAAGCTGGGCGGTGTCGAGTTCTCGCTGGTCCTGTGCAGCCCGTTGCGGCGGGCGCGAGAGACCTGCGAGCTGGCCGGCTTCGGCGACGTCGCGGAGATCACCGAGGACCTTGTGGAATGGGAGTACGGCGAGTACGAGGGGCTGACCACGCCGGAGATCCGTGAGACCACGCCGTCGTGGTGGTTGTGGCGCGACGGCTGCCCCGGAGGGGAGACGCCGGGTGAGATCAGCGCCCGCGTGGACCGGGTGCTGGAACGGTTCGCGTCGGTCGACGGCAGGGGCCTGGTCTTCGCCCACGGCCACGTCCTGCGAGTGTTCACTGCGCGCTGGCTGGAGATGGAGGTTGACGCCGGCGCGCGCTTCAAGCTGGAGGCCGGCTCGCTCGGCATCCTCGGTCACGAGCGCGACACGAGCGTGATCGAGCGCTGGAGCGCATGACAGATGTCATAGGCGATTTCGGCGGCGCGGCACTTACGCGGGGACCGGCTCGGACCTACGCTCCCTGCCATGAAGTCGATTTCCACACCAGCGGATGAACTGGCGATCGAGGTTCGTGATCTGCGCAAGTCCTACGGTGACACCCACGCCGTGGCTGGGGTCAGCTTCGAGGTCAGGCGGGGCGAGGTCTTCTGCCTGCTGGGCCCCAACGGCGCCGGCAAGACGACGACCGTAGAGATCCTGGAGGGCTACCGCTCCCGGACGTCAGGCGAGGCGCGCGTGCTGGGGATCGACCCGGCGACCGGCTCGCGAGAGCTGCGCGAGCAGGTGGGCATCGTGCTCCAGGAGTGCGGTGTGCAACCCGACCTGTCGGTCTATGAGCTGATCGAGATGTTCGGCCGCTACCACGCGCGCCAGCGGCCGGTGGACGAGGTCATCGAGCTCGTCGAGCTCACCGAGAAGCGCAATGAGCGCGCCAAGAAGCTGTCCGGGGGCCAGCGGCGCCGGCTCGACCTGGCGCTGGCCTTGGTGGGCGACCCCGAGCTCATCTTCCTCGACGAGCCGACCACCGGCTTCGATCCGGCGGCGCGCCGCCAGGCGTGGTCGACGATCCGCTCGCTGTGCCAGCTGGGCAAGACCGTCTTTCTCACCACCCACTACATGGACGAGGCGCAGTTCCTGGCCGACCGCGTGGCGGTCATGCGTGGCGGGCAGATCATCGCCTCGGGACGGCCCGAGGATCTGGGCGGACGCGACCTGCGCCCCGCGGAGATCCGCTTCGGACTGCCCGAGGGAGTGGGTATCGGCGACGTGCCCGAGGTTCCGGCTGAGGATCGCTCGCTTCAGGGTGACCGGGTGATCATCCAGACGCGTCAGCCGGTCCCTGCGGCACAGATCGTGACCAGCTGGGCCGTCGAGGGCGGGATCGAACTCGCGCACTTCTCGGTCACCCAGCCGACGCTCGAGGACATCTATCTCGAACTCACCGGGGCCGACGATCACCATGCACAGGCTGAGGAGGCCCGACGATGAGCACTGTCCCGCAGTCATCAGTGAGCCGCGACCTGGGCCTGGTCCTCTGGCAGATCCGCTACGAGCAGCGGGCCTACTGGCGCAACCGCGGGCGCGGCGTCTTCACCTTCGTGTTCCCGATCATGTTCCTGGTCATCTTCGCGTCGCTGGACAAGGGCCAGACGATCTCCAGCCGCGGCAACATCGCCTTCAACGACTTCTTCGTTCCCGGCATCCTGGCCTACGGCATCATCGCCACCACGTTCGTCAACCTGGCCATCGGGACCGCGATCCTGCGCGACCAGGGGATCCTCAAGCGGATGCAGGGGACGCCGCTCCCGCGGTGGGCCTACGTGGCCGCCCGCATCGGCTCGGCGTTCATCATCATGCTGGCGATGACGGTTGTCGTGCTGGGGCTCGGGGCGGCCCTCTGGGGCCTTGACTTCCGCGCCGGCGCGCTGCCGGGGCTGATCGTGACCCTCCTTTTGGGCACGGCCGCGTTCACCACGATCGGCATCGGGATCACCCGGTTCATCCCCAACGCCGAGGCCGGTCCGGTGGTGGTCAACCTGGCCGTCCTGCCGCTCACCTTCATCTCCAACATCTGGTTCCCGGCCGACTCGCTGCCCCACGTGCTCAAGACCATCGCGGGCATCTTCCCCATCAAGGCGCTCGCCTCGAGCCTCCAGTACGTGTTTGACCCGCGCCACCACGGGGCGGGCCTCAGCGGCAGTGACCTCAAGGTGCTTGCGATCTGGACCGTCGTCGGGGTCTTCCTGATGATCCGGTTCCTTCAGAAGCCCATGGGGGACGCTGGGTGACCGGCGGCGTCCGGCAGCGGTTCTCACGCGCGCGGCTGCTTCGCAGCGGCGGGGACTCCGGCTCTGTGCCCGGTCCTCGCGGTTCGCTGCTGCGTGCGCGCTGGGGCAGGGATCGCGGGAGCGCCACTGAGCCCCTGGGGCGGGCCCGCGCCCTGGGGCTGATGGTCTGGACGCTGTTCATCGTCGTCCCGATCGTGGACGCGATCACCAACAGCGGCTCGGCCACCGAGCACGTCCTGGCCATCTCGGGGGCCGTGGCGTTCTCGGGCGTCTACGTCTGGGTGGTCCTGACGTGGTGGGAGGAGAAGTCCTATTGGCGCACGCTCGCACTGGCGGGAGTGCTCCTGGCGCTGGCGTGCGTGCTCACGCTCGCCGACCGGGCGAGCTGGGCCTTTCTCTTCACCTATTGCGCCGCGTGCATCGGCTTGGTTGTCTCGTCTGACTTGGGGATGCCCGCGGTCATCCTCTGCGCCGCGGTCGCCTTTGGAGTCACTGTCATCGCCGGGGGCGGCAGCGACGCGGGCGTCGGCTATGCAGCCAGCGCCGTCGGCATCGGGCTGCTGCTCGTGCTCATGCGTGACCTGCGAATGCGCAACCATGAGCTCAGCGAGGCCCGGGCCGAGCTGGCGCAGAGCGCCGTGGCCGCCGAGCGCGAGCGCTTTGCCCGCGACCTGCACGACCTGCTGGGCCACAGCCTGTCCGTGATCGCCATCAAGGCTGAGCTGGCGGGCCGGCTGGTGGGGCTGGATCCGGGGCGCGCCGCCGTGGAGGTGGCCGACGTCGAGAAAGTGGCGCGTCAGTCGCTACGCGAGGTGCGGGAAGCGGTGAGCGGCTACCGCCAGCCCACGCTGGAGAAGGAGCTCGAGGGCGCACGTGTGGCGCTGTCCGCGGCTGGGATCGCCGCCGACTTCGTCCGCGCGCCGGTCTCCCTGGACCCCGAGGTGGAAGCCGTCCTGGCGTGGACCGTGCGCGAGGGAGCGACCAACGTCATCCGTCACAGCGGCGCCACGCACTGCCAGGTCCGCGTGCGGGCCGGGCTGGCCGACGCCGAGGTGGAGGTGGTGGACGACGGGGAGGGACCGGCGTCGGATGTGGGGGGGATGGGAGCCAATGCCGGTCATGCCGGTCATGGGATCATCGGCCTGACCGAGCGCGCCGAGCGCATGCGCGGGCGGATCGAGGCCGGAGGGCGCCCCGACGGCCGGGGCTTCCGACTGGCTGTCTTCATCCCGGTGTCCGGCGCTCCGGCATGATCCGCGTGCTCATCGCCGAGGACCAGGCCATGGTCCGCGGTGCGCTCGCCTCCTTGATCGGACTCGAGCCCGACATCGAGGTCGTCGCCCAGGTGGCGCGCGGAGACGAGGTCCTGGCGGCTGCCCTGGAGGCGCGGCCCGACGTGGCGCTACTGGACATCGAGATGCCAGGGGCCACTGGACTCGATGCCGCTGAGGAGTTGGCGGTGGCGCTGCCCC
>JBAQGP010000057.1:0-2623 GCA_049287845.1 Solirubrobacteraceae bacterium
GATCTCGTGGATGCGGCCGGCGTGCATGAACACGACGCGGTCGCTCACCATGCGCGCGAAGTTCATCTCGAGCGTGACCATCAACAGCGTCATGCCCTCGTCGGCCAGGCCTTCCACCACTTTCAGCACCTCGCCCACCAGCTCGGGGTCGAGCGCGCTGGTGACCTCGTCGAGCAGCAGGGCGCGCGGCCGGGTGAGCAGGGCGCGCGCGATGGCCACGCGCTGCTGCTGGCCTCCGGACAGCCGATCCGGGTACTCGCCGCCGCGCCCGGCGAGGCCGAAGCGGGCCAGCATCGCCTCGCCGGCGGCCTCCGCCTCGGGGCGCCCCATCCCCTGCGCCCGCACGCCGCCCATGATCACGTTCTCCAGTACGTTGCGGTGCGGGAACAGGTTGTAGGCCTGAAAGACGAGACCCAGCCGCCGGCGCGCGGGGACGGGATCGCGGCCGGGCAAGGTGATCGGCTCGCCGTCGAGCAGGATGTCGCCGTCGTCGATCTCCTCCAGTAGGTCGATGCAGCGCAGCAGCGTCGATTTGCCCGAGCCCGATGCGCCGATGAGGGCGATCGCCTGGTGCTCGCCGACCGCCAGGTCGATGCCGCGTAGGACCTCGGTGCCGCCGTAGGCCTTGGTCACCCCGCGCAGTTCCAGGACCGCGCTCATCGCGGTCCCAGGGCCAGGACGCCACCGCGTTCGCGCCGGCTGCGCGCCTGCAGGCGGTCCACGATCCGCGTCATCGGGATGGTCACGCACAGATACAGCGCGGCCGCCGCCAGGAGCGGCGTGTAGTTGAACTGGGAGGCGGCGAAGATCTGGGCGACGCGGAACGCCTCCTGGGGACCGACGATGGACACCAGGGCCACGTCCTTCTGCAGCGCGATGAAGTCGTTGAGCAGGGGCGGGGTGACCCGGCGCACCGCCTGGGGCACCACCACGTGGCGCAGCGCCTGAACGGGCGTGAGCCCGAGCGCCAGCGCCGCGGCGAACTGGCTGGGGTGAATCGACTCGAGCCCGGCGCGGAACACCTCGGACACGTACGCCGAGTAGCACATGGTCAGCGCGATCCCGCTGAGCACGACCGGGCTCGTGGGGACCCCCTTGAGGTTCAGCCCGGGCACCGCGAACCCGATGATGTAGATGAGCAGAATCGTCGGGATCCCGCGCATGACGTCGACGTAGACGATCGCAAGCAGGCGCAGGGGGAACAGGACGGGAGCCTGAACGGTGCGGATGAGCGCGATCACCAGCCCGAGTACGAGCACCGCCACCTCGACGACGAGGAACATCCGCACGTCGAGCCAGAAGCCGCTGAGCACGCTGCCAAACGATGCGCTGAATTCGCTCGAGGAGAAGAACTCCCGCCGCACGTCGGGCCAGCCGGGGCTGGTGAGGACGTATGTGGCCAGCCCGCCGATGACCAGGATCGTGGAGACGGCGGAGATGGTGATCGACCGACGCGCGCGGCGCCGATGCTCGCGGTCGCGGTCGGCCTTCGTGGTGAGGGTGGGCGTTGCGCTCACACGGCCGGCGGAGCTCGAGCGGGGAGCTACTTCAACTCGGGCACGTTGGCCGCCGAGGCGATCCAGCGCTTGTTGAGCGCCGTCAGCGTGCCGTCGGCCTGCAGCTTGCCGATCGCCTGGTTCACGCACGGGGTGAGCTTGGAGCCCTTGCTCAGCAGCACGCCCCAGGTGTCGCCGCCCGGCGCCGTGAACTGGCCGGCGATGGTGCTGTGCTTGATCTCGCTCGTCAGCTGAAACGCGGTCGCCAGGTCGACGACGATGGCGTCGACGCGGTGGATCTTGAACGCGGCGACCACGTCGTTGGAGGTGTTGAACACGTCAGGCTGAGAGCTCGGCTTGATCGCGGAGTCGGTGGCGTCGAGGCTGGTCGTGCCGATCTGCACGCCGAGCTTGGCGCCGCGCAGCCCCGCCAGTGAGGTGACGTGCGCGTACTTCGACGTGGAGCTGACGATGATCCCCTGCGGGTTGGTGTAGTACGGCGCTGAGAAGTCCACCGCCTTCTCGCGCGGCTTGGTGATCGAGATCTCGTTGATGTCGAAGTCAAATGACTTCGGCCCCGGTGCGTAGGACGAGTCAAACGGCTCGCTCACCCATTTCACCTCGCCTGGGGTGAAGCCGAGCTTGCCGGCGATCGCGTAGGCCACGGCGCTCTCGAAGCCCTTGCCGTTGGAGGGCTTGTTGTCCTGGAAATACGGCGGATAGGCGGGGGAATCGGTAGCCACCGTCAGCACCCCGGGGCTGTGCAGCGTCAGGGTGGACTTGGTGCATGCGGCGCCCGACGAGGTCGCCGCCGCCGAGGACGTCCCGGTCGCGCTGCCCGTCGCCGACGTCGCGGACGAGCTGCTCGAGCTCGAACTGCCGCACGCAGCGACCAGCGCGGCGACGAGGGCCGGCACAACTACGGTGGCTAGACGGCGCGCCCAGAGCAAGTCGCACAATCTACAACCCCGGCGCCCGTACGGAGGCCGGCCCCTACGATGAGGTGGGTGAGGGCCACCGTGGATTCGGGTATCTGCACGTGGCAGGCGCGACCCCACCCCGTATGCAACTGAGCGGTGACGCGCCGCTCCGGTCGCTGGTCGCGGCGCTCGCCGTGTCCGCGGCGC
>JBAQGP010000058.1:0-1616 GCA_049287845.1 Solirubrobacteraceae bacterium
GCCCTCGACTGGGTGGCGCTGGGCTTCGGCTCCTCGCGCGGGCACGTGCGCATGGACACCCGCCTGGCCGGCGAGGGCGCGGATGCCCGCGTGACCGGCGCGTACGCCACCCACGGCCGCCAGCACATCGACTTCGACACCACCCAGGAGCATGCCGCGCCCAATACGACCTCGGACCTCGCCTTCCGCGGGGTGCTGCAGGGCCGCTCCAGCGCGGTGTGGAAGGGCAACATCATCGTCGACCCCGGGGCCCAGAAGACCGACGCCTTCCAGGAGTCGCGCAACCTGCTCATCTCCAAGCGCGCCCACGCCGACTCCATCCCCGGCCTGGAGATCCAGGCCAACGACGTGCGCTGCACCCACGCCGCGGCGGTCGCCCAGGTCGACCCCGACCAGCTCTTCTACC
Source organism: Solirubrobacteraceae bacterium (assembly GCA_049287845.1). GTDB lineage: Bacteria > Actinomycetota > Thermoleophilia > Solirubrobacterales > Solirubrobacteraceae > Palsa-465. The sequence continues at coordinate 407 of JBAQGP010000058.1, forward strand.
TGCGTTCACACGGCCTGCCGGAGGAGACCGCCAAGCGGCTGGTCATCGAGGGCTTCCTGGCCGCGTTGGTCGAGCGCTTTCCCGAGGGCCCGGTGCGCGAGACGCTGGCAGCGACGCTCGAGCGCCGGCTCGAGCTCATCCTCGCCCGCTGATCCGACGCGGGGCCTGCGCCCGCGCCGGCGCGTGCCGACGCGACCACTAGGATCCGCCGGGTCATGGCTCGTCTCGCTCCGATGGTCGCGCTCGGCTACGGCAAGTTCGTGCGCGCGGACCGCGTCTACGCGCTGGTGCCGATCGAGCCCCCGGAGCGCGGTGACGGCACGCGCACGCGCGTCCACGTCGAGGGCATCGCCGAGCCCCTGGTGGCATCGCGCTCGGAGGGCGCCATCGCCCACGACCTCGCGGTGGCCCTGGGCCAGGAGACGCCGCGCGGTCGCCACGGCGCAGGCGGCGGAGAGATTCCCGGCCAGGACCCGCTCTTCTACTGAGCGCCCGGGACGGCGCTCACTCGTAGGCCAGCGCCTGCAGCGGATTGAGCTTCGCCGCCCGGCGGGCGGGGAAGATCGCGGCGACGAGGCCGACCAGCCAGGACGCGATCAGGAACACGATCAGCCGTCCCACCGGGATCACGAAGGCGATCGACGAGCTGTCGCGGGCGGCCAGCAGCGCCCCGAAGGCGATCCCCAGGAGGATCCCCAGGACGGAGCCGATCAGCGCGGTGATGATGCTCTCGTGGCGGATCATCCGGCGGATCTGCCGGCGGCTGGTGCCGACCGCGCGCAGCATGCCGATCTCACGCGTGCGCTCGAACACGGAGAGCACGAGCGTGTTGACGATGCCGAACAGGCTGACCACGATGGACAGCGCGAGCAGCACGTAGAGGATGTTGAGCACGCTGGAGAGGCCAGAGATCTGGTTGTTGACGAACTGCTGGCGGGTCTGCACCTTGGCGTTGGGGAACGCATCCAGGACGCGGTTGAGCGCCCGCGAGTTGGCCGGGCTCTCCCCGCCGGCGGTCTTGACCAGCGTGTAGAGGTTCTGGGGCTGGGGATAGGCGCCGTCCCACGCCGCCGTTGACATCGTCACCGGCCCGAACGGCGACCCGCCGTTGGGTGGCTTGAAGACGCCCTTGACCACGAGCACCACGCGCCCTCCGGTGGGCGTCGTCACCACCAGCGGCGCGCCCACCGAGAGATGGTGCTTGGAGGCG
>JBAQGP010000059.1:0-3633 GCA_049287845.1 Solirubrobacteraceae bacterium
GCGCAACATCGTCACCGCGCGCTCCTGCTCGGCGAGGGCCGCCGTCAGCTCTGGCGACTGCCGGATCTGGGCGAGCAGATCCGTCTGCCTGTCGGCCGGCAGCGTCCCGTCGGCGAGACGCGTCAGCTCACCTTCGGGTGCGTTGAGCTCATCTGTCATGTCTTCGTCCACTAGGCAAGACTCCGTTCAGGTCCAGATCCTTCCCGGCTATCGCCTCGCGATGAGGCCGGCTCGTCCGAAAGCTGACGAGCGATCCTCTGGCGAGCGCGATAGAGCCGGGTCGTGATCGTCGCCTCCCGCGTGTCCAGCGCCTTGGCCGCCTCGCCGTAGGAGAGGCCGAGGATGTCGATGGCCACGAGCGCCATCCGGAAGTCCTCGGGCAGCTGGGCGACGGCCTCGAGGATCTCGCTCACCTCCGCAGCGCGCTCAGGCTGGTGAGTACCCCGCGGGTCGGGCGGCTGCATGTCGTCCAGCGACGCACCGGTCTGCGGCCGCCGCGATGCGGTGCGCAGCCGCGAGTAGAAGGTGTTGCGCAGCGCGCGCATCAGGTAGCCGCGCTCGTCGCCCTTGATCAGACGCGGGCGGGCCAGGACCCGCGCACACGTCTCCTGCACGAGGTCCTCCGCGTCTTCTCGCGATCCGCACAGGGCCCAGGCCGCGCGGTACAGCGCGTCCAAGTGCTGGCCAAGCGACTTCGGATCCAGGCGGCGCACCACTCGTGCATGCTACGCGGCTGGGCTGGTCGAGTCAGCCCAGTTGCTGACGGTTACGCGCTGACCCGTGCCCGCCCACCCGTCGCGCCCGGGGCCCTGCCGTAGAGGCCGCCCATCATCATCTGCACCAGCGGCGCGACGATCGCGTCGGGGTCGGGCAGCCCTACCGCATCGCCGACCAGGGCCACGTGCAGCACTCGCTCATAGCCCCACATCAGGCACGCCGCCAGCGCGCGCGGGTCGGCGCCCTCTGGCGCGTGGCCGCCGGCCCGGGCGCCGCGGATCACCCTGGCCGTGCCGGCGGTCACGGTCTCGAGCGTCGCGAACCACAGGGCACGGATCTCGGCGTCGTGGGGCCACTCCTCGCTCACGGTGCGCAGCAGCGCGCCGTGCGTCTTGCACACCTCCACCCACTGCTGAAGGCTGACGCGGATGGCGGACTCGGCGTCGGCACCGGACTGGGAGTGAAACGGCCGCACCGCCACCATCACCTGATCCATCACCTCGCGCAGGCCCTCGGCGATGACCGCCGTCTTGGAGGCGAAGTGCGTGTAGAAGCTGGTGCGCGAGACTCCGGCGGCATCGGTGATGTCGGCGACGCTGAGCCGGTGCAGCGGCCGCTCGCGGAGCAGTTGCTCGGTGGCGTGCAGGATCGCCGTGCGCGCGCGGGCCTGGGTAGCAACCGACACGTCGGTCAGGCTATACGGCAGCGTCAAGGAATGATCTGGCGTTCTGGCGGCGTCTGGCCGCGCCTGACGACGCCCGCCCTCCCTCACGGACCACCAGTACGATCGGGTCGGGCGGGCGACGTCAGCCACGCCCAGCCACTCGCCAGCTCCACCAGCTCATTCCCTGACACTGCCTACGTTCTGACCATGCGCCGCTGCCTGTTCGAGCCCGAGCACGTCGACTTCCGCGAGTCCATGCGCCGGTTCGTCGCCGAGGAGGTGACGCCCCACCAGGCCCGGTGGGAGGCCGAGGGCATCGTGGACCGCGAGCTCTTCGCCAAGGCGGCGGCCAAGGGCATGCTGGCCATGCAGGTCCCCGAGGACTACGGTGGTCTCGGGGTTTCCGATTTCCGCTTCAACCAGATCGTCGGCGAGGAGCTGGGCGTGGCCGGGTCGGGCGGCAGCGGGCTGGGCCTCACGCTGCACAACGACATCTGCCTGCCCTATTTCCTGGACCTGTGCGACGACGAGCAGAAGCAGCGCTGGCTGCCCGGCATCGCCGACGGCTCGCTCATCACCGCCGTGGCCATGACCGAGCCGGAGATGGGCTCTGACCTCGCCGGGTTGCGCACCAGCGCGCGCCGCGACGGCGACGCCTACGTCGTCAACGGCTCCAAGACGTTCATCACCAACGGGATCAACTCAGACCTCGTCATCACCGCGGTCAAGACCGATCCGTCCCAGCGCCATGCCGGCATCTCGCTGCTCATCCTCGAGCGCGGGATGGACGGCTTTGAGCGCGGGCGCAACCTGGAGAAGGTCGGCCAGCACGCCCAGGACACCGCGGAGCTCTTCTTCAACGACGTTCGCGTGCCCGTCGAGAACCGGCTGGGCGCGGAGGGCCAGGGCTTTCGCTACATGACCGCCAACCTCGCCCAGGAGCGGCTGAGCATCGGGTTGTCCGCGCTCGCGGCGGCCCGGGGCGCGTTGGACGCCACCCTGGGCTACGTCAAGGAGCGCACGGCTTTCGGGCAGGCGATCGGGTCGTTTCAGAGCTCGCGCTTCGCGCTGGCCGAGATGGCCACCGAGATCGAGGTGGCCACGGCCTTCTGTGACCAGGCGGTGCTGGCGCTCAACCGCAACGAGCTCTCCCCGTCGGACGCGGCCATGGCCAAGTGGTGGGCGACCGAGCTGCAGGGGCGGGTGATCGACCGCTGCGTGCAGCTGCACGGCGGCTACGGCTACATGCTGGAGTACCCGATCGCCCGGGCCTTCGTCGACGCCCGCGTCACCCGGATCTACGGTGGCACCACCGAGATCATGAAGGAGATCATCGGGCGCGCCCTCGGCGTATGAGCCCCGCCACCGCGGTGTCGTCCCCCGCCACGCCCGACCAGCCTCGCCGCGGCCGCCGCCCCCGGACCTCCGGCGCTGTTCTGGAGGCCACGGCCAGGTTGCTGAAGACCACCGCGCTGTCGGATCTGAGCGTCGCCCAGATCCTCGCCGCCGCGGATGTGGGGCGCACGTCGTTCTACGAGCACTTCAGCTCCAAGGACGATGTCGTGGTCAAGCTGATGGAGAGCCTCTCCGACGAGGTCGCCGCCGAGCTGGCGCCGATGTTCGAGCGCGGCGAGCGCTCGCCTGACGAAGCGTTCGCCCTCGGCCTCGGCCACCTCGTCGATGCCGCGTCTCGCTCGGCGGCGCTGGTGGTCGCGGTCTCCTCGGAGTGGCCCGCGATTCCCGAGCTCAAGGAGATCTGGTTTGAGATGCTCGGCGACTTCACCGCGCGACTGGCGCGGATGATCGAGTCAGAGCGCTCGGCCGGCGCTGCCCCGCAGGGCGCCGATGCGCGGGCGCTGGCGGCGTCGCTGGTGTGGACCGCGGAGCGCTCCTTCCACGTCGCGGTCGGTGGCGATCACCCGACACTGGTCAGCGTTCAGGCCGTGGTGGACCCGCTGGTACAGCTGTTCGTGGGGACGATCTACGGACGGCCCGTGCGCAGGTGACCCCCGTGGTCCAGCGACGCTATGACTGGGCGACGAGGTCGCGCTCCAGCAGGTCGAGCACCCGTCCCAGGTCGCGCTCGGGCACGTGGGGGTTGTAGAGCGGCGAGTGCCGGGCGTCGCAGAGCAGGCGCCGGCAGATGGCCGCCGCCGGGGCTGAAACCGTGACCGGCGGGTCGGTGAGGCGCTCGGCCAGCGCGAGCAGGCGATCGCGCACGTCGCCGGCGCGGGCGGGGTTGACCATGATTG
>JBAQGP010000060.1:0-15468 GCA_049287845.1 Solirubrobacteraceae bacterium
TATACGGGCAGGGAGATGAGCGTGTTGACCAGCACCGTGATCAGGATCTGCTGGGCCAGCAGCCAGCTGACGGGCGAGTCGACGCCGAGCAGGAACTGGATCAGTGTCATCCCAATCCCCGCCACGGCCGTGGCCGCGGCGCCCGCGGCCAGCGGCACGAGCCCGTGGGCGGGGTCGCGCAGCTCGCGCAGGCGCCCGGCCCAGTAGCCGATGGCGATGTACAGCAGGGACGTGATCCCCAGCGTCTGGACGAGCACGGTGTCGACGAGCAGCCCGGTGGCGAAGCCCATCACCGCGCCGGTCAGCGACCCCGCCAGCAGTCCCACGCTCATCACCATCAGCGGCGTGAGATCAGCGCTGACGCCGAAGATGGAGATCTGGGATACCGCCGCCTCCTGGATCACAACGGTGGCCAGGGCCAGCAGCACCAGGCGCAGGACGAGACGCGCCGACGGAGCGTTCATCCGGCTGGCACCTGGGCCCGGACGTTGGCGGCGTGCGGCCGCGTCAGGATCTGGACCGCGTCGAAGTGACGCAGGTCCGCGGTGGGCGAGACCGGAACCTCGTTGTTGTTGAACAACTGGTTGCGGTTGACGCTCGTGACGGTGCCGATCGGCAGCCCCGGCGGATACAGCGAGGTCAGCGAGCCTGATTTGAAGCCCGCCGTGACCACCTGCTGGCCCGCGGCGATCTGAGCCTGTCCGGGCAGATCCTGGAGCAGGAGCTGGTTCGGGTTGCCCACCGACGGCGCCAGGATCCCCTGGTCTCCGGCGTTGTCGGTCACCTGGGCGGCGGCGGCATAGCTGGCGTCGGTGATCAGGGTGACGATTGACACCGAGGCATCGACGGTGGTCACGTCCCCGACCAGACCTCCGTCGGCCAGCACCGGGTCCCCCTGCGCAACTCCCTGGTCAGAGCCGGAGTCGACCTCGACCTGCTGGAACCACAGGCTGGGATCGCGCACGATGACGTTGGCGCCGACCGGGTGGTAGTTGCGCACGCCGATCGTCTGCTCGAGGCCCACCTCGGCCGTGAGCTGCTGGTTCTGCAGCTGCTCGGTCTTGAGGGTGGCCAGCTGAGCGGTCAGAGCCCGGTTCTGCTTGCGCAGCTTGTCGACGTTCGACTTGGCCCTGAGCGTGTCCGAGACCCAGTTGGCGACGTCGCGGACCGGGGACAGGACCTTGCTGGCGCCGGCCTGGACCGGCGAGAAGACCTGGACGATGCCGCGCTGGACGCTGTGCAGCGGACTCTGCGGCGACTCGCCGAAATAGGCTGTGAGCAGGATCAGGGAGACGACGACAAGCAGCGCGAGCACCGCTCTGCGCCGTCGAACCTGTTTGTCATGCACGGTTTCCGTGTCTCCAAAGTTGTGCTCCGCACCCGCCGCATTGAGAGAAAGCTAGTACCGACGGTGACGGTTACGCGAATTCTTGCTTGACCGGTGGATCGCCTCGAACTCCTCCAGGGATCGCCCGGAGCCGACTGCGACGCACGTGAGCGGAGACTCCGCCAGGTGCGCGGGCATCTGCGTCTCGTGGCGCAGGCGCTCCTCCATACCCTGAAGCAAGGACCCTCCTCCTGCCAGCATAATGCCACGATCCATGATGTCGGAGGCCAGCTCGGGGGGCGTCCGGTCCAGAGTCTGCTTGACGGCGTCGATGATCTGCGACACCGGCTCCTCCAGCGCACCCCGGATCTCCTCGCTGGTGAGGATGACCGTCTTGGGCAGTCCGGAGACCATGTCGCGGCCCCGGATCTCGGCCTGCACCTCCTCGGGCATCTTGTGCGCCGAGCCGATCTCCAGCTTGACCTCCTCGGCGGTCTGCTGGCCGATGAGCAGCTTGTACTCCCGCTTGACGTAGTTGATGATCGCCTCATCGAGCTCGTCGCCGCCCACGCGGATCGACTGCGACACGACGATCCCACCCAGCGAGATGACCGCGACCTCGCTGGTTCCACCGCCGATGTCGACGACCATCGAGCCGGTGGGCTCCCCCACGGGCAGGCCGGCGCCGATGGCGGCGGCCATCGGCTCCTCGATGAGGTAGGCCTGGCGGGCGCCTGCGCTCAGGCAGGCCTCTTCCACCGCGCGCTTCTCCACCCCGGTCACCCCGGACGGGACGCACACGACGACTCGCGGGTGGGCCCAGCGGTTCTGGTGGACCTTCTGGATGAAGTGACGGAGCATCTCCTCGGTCACCTCGAAATCGGCGATCACCCCGTCCTTGAGCGGCCGGATGGCCGAGATCGTCCCCGGGGTGCGGCCGAGCATGCGCTTGGCCTCGATGCCGACAGCATGGACCTCACCGGTGCGTGAGTCGACAGCGACCACGCTGGGCTCCGAGAGCACGATGCCGCGGCCGCGCACGTAGACGAGCGTGTTGGCGGTGCCGAGGTCGACCGCCATGTCACGACCGCCGAAACCGGTCAGATACGTAAAGAAGCCCATTGATTAGAGGTAGCGGGGAGCGATGGCCGAAGCGGCGAGTTGCAGACGGTCCCTCACCGAATTGCCTACTTCGTCCGCAGTCGAGTGTATCGAAGAGCCGCCCGCCGACGAGGCTCCTGATCCCGGTGACTTCAGAAAAAACCCTGGAAAATCGCTGACCGGCCCGTAGCGCCTCCGCTGGGCGCAAACCTGCAGCCAAACCCCGGGCCGCCGGCCCGCCGGACGCCGTTTTCAGTGGTGCGGCGTCTCCTCGGGAAGCTCGTACCAGCGCTTGCGCTCGCCGATGCGGTCGCGCAGCTTCCAGCGGCGGCTCTTGGGGGCCTGCTCGAGGGCGTCAGCGAGGGTCTGGACCGCCCTGTCAGGGTCGAGGCGACCGCCGTCGGGAACGGCTACGGAACCGTCGAGGAGGGCGGCGCGGATGCGCTCCAGGTTGAGCGAGATCGTCTTGAACCACCCCCAGTCGTCGCCGACGAGGTCGCGGATGACGCGCAGGTCGATCACGCCCTCGGCGTCGGCCAGGTCGAAGCAGACGAGCAGGCGCAGGCAGTCGTCGAGGTCCTTGGCGTTGAGCTCGACGATCTGGAGCTTGGACAGCAACAGGTCGGTGGGTGACAGCGTGTAGGGCATCACCGTCGCCCGGTCGGCGAACTGCACCGTGTGGCACATGTGCAACCGGTCGATCATCACGTCGATTGCGAGACCGCTGTCGGCGTGGGTGAAGTACATCTGCTTGTCGCCGTACAGCGCGTTGAAGTTGCGGTCGCCCACGTACCCCTCAGCGGCGAGCATCTCGATGAGCGCCTTGCGGCTCGAGCGCAGCGAGCCGAAGTCCAGGTCCTGGCCGGCCCTGGTGCGTGGGGGCAGCTCGGGGGTGAGCATCTGGATGGCCAGGCCACCCAGCAGGCGCAGCACGATGCCGCGCTCGCCGGCCAAGTCGATCAGGCGGCGAGCCTCGCTGGCCAGCCCGGTCTCGGCGGAGGTCTCCGTCATCCCGCCTCGTACGGTAAACGACGGCCGTGCCGGGTTGTTAGGGTCCCGCCACCATGAGCCTGAGCCATGTCGAGCGCAGCGTCTGCGATGCGATCGCGGCAGGGCGTGACGAGCTCGTGGAGCTGGCGTCGGCGCTGATCGCGTTCGACACCACGGCGCGCGAGGTCGGCGACCCGCCTCGCCAGGAGGCAGCGCTGCAGCAGTACCTCGCCGAGGGGCTGCGTGCCTACGGCGCCGAGGTGGACCTGTTCGAGCCCGATCCCGACGCGCTGGCCGGGGCGCCGCTGGTGCCGAAGGGGCTGGACTTCGCCGGGCGCCCTCAGCTCATCGCGACGCTGCGCGGCGTGGGCGGCGGTCAGAGCCTGCTGTTCAACGGCCACATCGACGTCGTCTCCGCCGAGCCCCGATCCGAGTGGACGAGCGACCCGTTCCGCCCCCAGCTGCGCGACGGCCGGCTCTACGGACGCGGGGCCTGCGACATGAAGGGCGGGGTGGCGGCGATGACCTACGCGGCGCAGGCGATCGCCGCAGCCAACATCACGCTGGCCGGAGACCTGATCGTGGCCACCAACACCGACGAGGAGTCCTCGGGCGCGGGCGGCGCGGCGCTCGTGCAACGCGGCCTGCGTGCCGCTGCCGGGATCGTCACCGAGCCCACGGACTTCCGCACGTGGGTGGCATGCCGTGGCTCGGAATACGGGGTCATCCGCGTCCCCGGGCGGCCGGGTCACGCCGAGGTGCGCCATCCCGACTGGCGCCACGGCGGAGCCGTCAACGCGATCGAGAAGGCGGGCGTCGTCCTGGAGGCGATCGCCTCGCTGCGCGCGCGCTGGGCCGCCGACGACGCTTTCCGCCATCCGGTGCTCTCGGTCCCGTCCCTGCTGCCGACGGTGGTGAGCGGCGGCGAGTGGCCGGTCACCTATCCGTCGTCGTGCGACCTCACCGTGGCCGTCATGTATCTCCCGGTGCAGGCCGACAGCTCGGGTTGGGGCTCTGTGGTGCGCGAGGAGGTCGAGGCATGGATCATCGGGGAGTGCGCCCGCGACGACTGGCTGGCCCAGCACCCGCCGGCGATCGAGTGGTGGTCCACCGGCGTGATGCCCATGGAGATCCCGGAGTCCTCGCCCATCGTGGGCGCCATGCTGAATGCGAGCGCCGACCTGGGGCTGCGACGCGAGCTCGGCGGCCTCGACTCCTGGTATGACGGGGCCACGTACACGCTGCTGGGCGGGATTCCCTCGATCGGCTACGGGCCCCCGGGCTTCGATCCCGACGGGGCCACCGTGGCCCACACGATCGACGAGTACGTCCCGGTGGATGGGCTGGTGTCCTGCGCTCAGGCGCTGGCGGTGGCAGCGCTGCGGTTCTGCGGGATCGCTCCTTAGGGGCGGTCGCGGCGAATGGGGCCCGGGGACAGCCCCGGCGGCTACCCCTCGACCCGCTGGGTCAGCTCGACGCCCTTGCGCCCGATGTCGACCAGGTACCCCCGCAGGATCCCGTGATTGGCCTCGGAGCCCGGGTTGATGCAGAGGGTCTTGCCGATCCTGCGCTCTCCGCCCGACTCGTGGATGTGGCCGTGGATGGCCAGGACGGGCTGGTAGTCCTCGATGATGCGCCGCACCGCGGTGGAGCCGACAGGCCCGCGAAGGACGTCGCCGGCCGAGATCGTGGGCCGGAGGTTCTCGTCGAGGATCGGCGCGATGTCCAGGCCCGAGTCGTGGGGCGGCACGTGGATCATGAAGACGGCGCGGCGGGGGTCGGCGACCTGCTCGGCCAGCGAGTGCAGGCGGGCGTAGAGCTCGTCCTCTGACTCCTCGCGCGGTGTCTGCCATGGGGTGTGGTTGGACCAGCCACAGGCCAGCAGCTGGAGGTCCCCGGGCATCTCGATGACCCGGCCGTCGACGTTGACCGGCGCGTGACCGGGGGCGTCAAGGATCTCGTCGATCCCGAACTCGTCGTCGTTGCCGGGGATGAGGTAGAGCGGCACCGGGCTGTCGACCAGGCGCTCGGTGGCGAGCTCGAGCCACTCCCGCACCCGGTCGCTCATCAGGCGGTGAAGCAGCTCGTCGCGCGCGGGCTCGTCGCCCGACAGCCGCTGGGCCTCAGCGGCCGTGGTGATGAACGAGTAGTAGCCCACGTCGGCGATGTCGCGCTGCAGCGCGGCGAGCTCGTCGTCGCCGCGAGCGGTGCGGTGCACGCCGAACAGGTCGGTCTCGTAGCGGCCGTCGGGGTGGGCGAGGTCTGAGGCAACGATGGGGACGATCGCCTTGCCCGTCAGGTCGCCTGCCAGCAGGGCCACGTCGGCCTTGTACACGTTGAGCTTGATCGCGTTGACGAACTTGCGCCAGGCCTTCTCCGCGGCGTGCAGATCCGAGGCGATGTAGAGGCGGGTGGCCACGGGCAGGCGGGAGGCTGGCGGCGGGAGGCAGGTGGGTGGGATCTAATCCGGCGGCAGCTCGGTGAACAGCATCTTCTCGTCCACACCGGCCGCGCGGGCGCGGTAGCGCATGATGAAGAAGATGACGAGCCCGATCACGTAGAAGCAGCCGGCATCGATGATCCCGTTCGTCTCCAGGTAGGTCAACGCTCCGCCCGCCTTGAGCGCGTTCACGATCGGCTTGATCACCGCGAAGATGTAGATCCACACCGGGAAGACCAGCCACGCCAGGCCGATCCAGGGCAGCTTGGAGCCGAAGGGCGCGTTGCGCACGAGGTCCGGCCGCCGCCAGCGGACGAGCATCGCGTTGATCCCCGGCAGGCACCAGGTGAACAGGGCCATCACGATCGAGAACCACGCGGTCCCGGCCAGGTTGAGCTTGTGGTCCGAGGTGGCCAGGAACGTCGGCAGGTCCTTGTAGCTCTGGAAGAACAGGAACAGTGCCGTCAGGCCCAGCGTGGCGAAGATCGCGTTCAGCGGGGCCCGCAGGCGCTCGTTGACGCGGCCGAACCATTCGGGCATCTGCCGGTCAAGGCTCCAGGCCAGCTGCATGCGGCTGATGAAGTTGATGTAGACCGGGCAGAGCAGGAACGGGAAGACCACGCCACCGAGGCTGATCAGCGCCCACAGCGGCCACAGGCTCTTGTTGGCCACCGTCGCCAGCAGCGGCATGGCGTTGGGCTGGCCCAGCGGCAGCGGAGCGATCGAGTGCGGCCAGCCCCAGTACCCGGCGCCCCAGGCCACGTTGGTGTCAAAGCCGAAGTGGCTGGAGATCGCATCGACGTAGACGGAGTTGGCCAGCACGCCGATCAGCAGCGCGCCCAGCAGGGCGATGAGCACGCCGCGGCGCACGTTGCCACGGACCTCGCCGGCGATGTAGGCGGAGTACTGGAAGCCGATGAACTGGAACAGCAGGACCGAGAGGACGATCGGGAACGCCCCGGTGTCGAAGATCCGCGAGACGAAGCCCTGGCTGGGCCCTCCGAGCACGCCGGCCGCGTGGCCGGAGGCGGCGATCTTGGCCGAGGTCACCCCGCCGGTGTAGTGGGGCAGGTTGGCGACGAAGCTGCCCTTGTGGGTGAAGAGCAGGCCGAAGACGAACATGGCCACAAAGCAGGTCACGCCGAAGCCGGCGAGCGCGGTCACCACACGGTGGAAGGTGCGCGTCGGCAGCACGCAGATGCCGCCGATGGCGAGCAGGACGACGATGGAGCCGATGAACCCCGGCGTCCCGGTGATGGCGCCGGTGGCGTCGGTGAACCAGCCGTTGGCACCGGAAAAGCCGCCGGCCCCGATCCCGATGACCCGCGCGGTGATCTGGAGGTTGCGCAGGACCAGCGGCACCTCGAAGGCGATGATCAGCACCGAGGCGATGACCAGCGTCCACGACTCCATCCACCCCAGCGCCGGATGCAGGATGCGGCTGGTGAACACGTAGTCACCGCCGGAGCGGGGCATCACCGAGGTCAGCGAGGCGAAGATGAGCGCCAGCAGGATGCAGAACAGCCCGGCGATGATCGACGCCCAGCCGTAGGCCGAGAAGGGCCCGGCCTTCCACATCGGCACCAGCGGAAGCGAGTAGAAGATCGGATACAGCGTCAGCCCGACGCCGACGAACGCCGCGACGTTGAAGAACAGAGCGTTGGTGACGCTGACATTGCGCACCAGACCCGAGGACTGGCGCACGAACAGCTTCGGCGTGGTGCTCGCCGCGGCCGCGGATGGCGGGACGCTCGCTTCAGACACTTCCCCTCCTCCTCCAAGTCGGGACCCGGTGCAAAGCCGCGGGCACAGTACCACCGGACTCAGTCGGCGATCAAATCGGGCGCCAGGTCGAGCAGCGTGGGGACCGGCAGCCCCACCACGTTGAGATAGTCGCCCTCGATCCGCTGCACCAGCGTGGCGCCGCGACCCTGGATAGCGTACGCCCCCGCCCGTCCCTCCCACTCGCCGATGGCCACGTAGCGTTCGATGGCCGCCCGGTCCAGCGCCCGGAACTCGACCACCGTCTGCGCGGCGGCGGTGCGCACGCGATCACCTTCGATGAGGCACACGCCGCTGACGACGACGTGGCGCCGGCCGGCCAGCGCCCCGAGCATCTCCGCGGCGTGCACGGCGTCGCCCGGCTTACCGAAGATCTGCGTCCCCAGGCTCACCACCGTGTCGACCCCGAGGACCGGCAGCTGGACGGGAGCGACGGCGGCCGCCTTGCGATATGCGTTCTCCAGCGCGACTTCGGCGGCGGGGCCCTCGGAGAGCTCGTCGACCGCGGGCACCCGGACCTCGAACGCCACGCCGATCTGCTGCAGGATCGCGCGACGCTGCGGCGAGGCCGACGCGAGGATCAGCCTCGCGGCCGGCACGGCCGGAAAGGCTCAGCGGGGCCGCGGCCGCCTACGCCAGGTCTCCGAAGAACAGTCGGACTTCGCGCTGCGCCGACTCGGGCGCGTCGGAGCCGTGAACCATGTTCTGGCCCACTGAGATCGCGTAGTCGCCGCGGATCGACCCCGTCGTCGCCTCGAGCGGATTGGTGGCGCCGATCACCTGGCGCGCGGCACGGATCGCCGACTCGCCCTCCAGCACCATCGCCACCAGCGGCCCCGAGGTGATGAAGTCGACGAGCTCCTCATAGAACCCCTTGCCCTCGTGCTCGGCGTAGTGCTGCGCCGCGAGCTCACGCGTCATCGTCATGAGCTGGAGCGCGACCAGGCGCAGGCCCTTGCGCTCAAAGCGAGCGACGATCTCGCCGGTCAGGTGACGGGCGAAGGCATCGGGCTTGACAAGGATGAGCGTGCGCTCCACGGCGGCGGGCCTCCTTCGGAGTCCAGGGGTCAGATGGTCGACAGGCTACGGGGTCGACGCGCTACGTGGTCGACGGCTGCTCGGCCGCGGGCTGCTCGGGGCTCTCGGCCCGGCGACGCTGTCGGCGAGCGATCGGCGTCCGGCCGCCCGGCGTCGCGGGCACGCCGATCTCGGCCTCGCAGAAGGGGCAGACCTTCCACATGGGGTCAAGGGGCCGGCCACACGCGTGGCACGGATCCTTGAGCTTGCGCATGCAGTTGGGGCAGCGCAGGAAGTCCTTCTCCACCTCGTAGTCGCAGTGCGGGCAGAGGTGATAGCCGAGCTCGGCCAGCCGCGCCTCGGCCGCCTGCATCTCCAGCTCACGCTCGCGGACGTCGTCGAGATACTCGGGCGGGCGCACGATCATGTAGACGATCGTGCCCACGTAGGGAAAGCCGGACGCCAGCGTGGCGCAGCCGATGAGCAGCGGATCCGCGATCCGGCGGCGCGCGTCGGCGTACGTCCAATAGATCAGCGCCAGCCAGATCACGACCAGGAAGAGGATCACCAGCTCCACAGCCAGGCGCAGGGCGCTGTTGTGAATGCCGAAGATTGCGAAGGTCAGCATGTGAAGGGGGCGAGTGTAGTGGGCACCGCGACTGTCCGGCGCATATCAATACGCCGTCAACTACCCGGTTCCTTGTCGCCAGTGGCCGATATTCCTACAGAAAGGCCCGCCCGAAGAGGTATCCGATGCCGAAGAAGACCAGAATGACGACCGCCACGATCAACGCCACCAGCCCGATCATCGCCAGGAACTTGGGCTGATCGTCGTCGTTCATCGTTGCTTTCTCCATGCGCCGCGTCAGAGGCTGGAGGCGTGCTGGCGGCGTCCGCCGGCCAGCAGATCGCCGATCAGGTACTGAGACCCCGTCACCACCACGAAGCCGCTCGGCTCGGCGAGCTCACGCGCCCGCGCCAGCGCCCGCCACGGGTCACCGACGACCTCTGTCGGTGGCCCACCCAGCTGCGCGGCCAGCGACTTCAGGGTCGCCGGAGGGAGCACCCGGGGGTTCTGCGTCGTCGTCAGCACCAGCCGATCGCACACCGGCATCAGCTCGGTGAGCATGCCGGCGGCGTCCTTGTCGTCCAGCACCGAGACGACGGCCACGACGGGCTCGCGCCCGCGCGACAGCTCCGGGAGCGACTCGATCAGCGCCCGCATGCCCTCCGGGTTGTGAGCGACGTCGAGCACGGTCAGAGGGTCGGTGTCGATCTGCTCCAGGCGCCCGGGGACCCGCACCTCCACCGCGGCTGCGGCCACGGCCGCCGGATCCAGCGCACGGCCGGGCTCGAGATACGCCTCTGCGGCCGCCCGCGCCAGGGCGAAGTTCCGGCGCTGGTAGGCGCCCGCGGCGCCGACCACGGGCACTCCCGGATCCGTGCCGGCGTGCACCATGCGCGCCCCGCGCTCGGCGCATACGCGCTCGGCGACCGCCACGACCTCGGGCGCCAGACCGCTGCCCAGCACCAGCGTCCCCGAGGGCTGCACCACGTCGAGCTTCTCCCCCGCGATGTCTCTCAGGGTCGGCCCGAGCCAGCGCGTGTGCTCCAGGCCTACGCTGGTCAGCACCTGGACCGTCGACGGGATGACGCTGGTGGCGTCATAGCGCCCGCCCAGCCCAGCCTCGATCACCCCGCACTCCACCCCCTGGCGAGCCAGCTCGGAGTAGGCGGCGGCGGTGAGCGCCTCGAACTGGGTCACGCGGTCGTCGGGGTCCAGTGCACGATTGACGAGATCCGCAGCACGCGCAGCCCGGGTGACGGCGGCGGCGAACTCGGTCGCGGTCAGATCACGGTCGCCGATCCGGATCCGCTCTCCGAAGGACACCAGATGCGGCGACAGGTAGGTGCCGGTGCGCAGCCCGTGGTGGCGGAGGATCGAGGCGATCATCCGCGTCGTAGAGGACTTGCCGTTGGTGCCCACGACATGGATCGAGGCAAAGGCGCGCTCGGGGTGGCCCAGTGCGGTCATCAGCCGCCGCATGCGGTCCAGCTCGAAGCGCATGCCGAACCGCTCCAGCGAGAGGATGTAGCGCTCGGCCTCCTCCGGGGTGAAGGGGTGAGCGGCCGAGGGGTGCGCGCGGCTCACGGTGCCTCCAGCTCCGCCTCCAGGCGCGCCAGCTTGTCGCGCTCGGCCTGGACGACCTCGGGGCGCGCCTTGGCCACGAACCCCGGATTGGCGAGCTTGCGCTCGGCGCGCTCGATCTCGGCCTCCAGCTTCGCGCGGCGCTCGGCCTTGCGCGCCTCGGCACCCTCGACGTCGATGTCGGCGGCGGCGAGGATCTGCACCTGGCCACCGGGGATGGGCACCGATGCGACGGGCTCATCCCCGTTGGCGCGGGCGCCGAGTGTGAGGCGCGCGAGACGGCACACATGCTCGATGGTGTCCTCGTACCCGGCCGCGTCGAGCCGTGCGTCGAGCACCGTCGCGACCTTGACGCCGGCCAGGTCGCGCCAGCGCCGCAGCTCCTGAATCGCCTCGATCGCATGCTGCACGGCGGCCTCGGCGGCCTCGTCCACCTCCGTGGCCTGCCCGTCGGCGACGCGCGCGGCCAGCAGACCCTCGGCGCCGGGGATGTGGGAATAGATCTCCTCGGTCTCAAACGGGATGAGCGGATGGGCGATCGCGACGGTCTCGGTGAGGACATGCAGCAGCGTCGCCGACAGCTCGGGCTCGCCGGCGCGCAGCCGGGGCTTGACCAGCTCCAGGTACCAGTCGCAGAGGTCGCCGTAGACGAAGTCGTAGAGGCCGAGCGCGGCATGCGAGAAGTCGAAGCGCTCGATGTCGGCCGAGAGCTCGGCGCGGGCGCGCTCCAGCCGCGACAGGATCCAGCGGTCCTCGACGGCGGCCGGCATCGCCGCCGCGCGCGCAGCGCTGTCCACACCTGTGAGGATGAGCCGGGCGGCGTTCCACAGCTTGTTGGTGAGCTGCTGGCCCTGGGCGACCTTGTCCTCTGAGAAACGGACGTCCTGACCGCTGGACATGGCCAGCAGGCCCCAGCGCACCGCGTCGGCGCCGTAGGCGGGGAAGTCGCCGGGGGGGTTGTTGCCCTGCGCGAACACCGGCGGGCGGGGGCCGCCCTCGATGAGGTCGATGGGGTCGATGCCGGTGCCCAGTGACTTGGACATCCGCCGGCCATCGGGGGCCTGGATGATCGAGGTGATGTGGACGTCGGAGAACGGCTCGGTACCGGTGAACTCCAGCCCCATCATGATCATCCGCGCGACCCAGAGGAAGATGATGTCGCGTCCGGTGACCAGGGCGTCGGTGGGATAGAACGCGCGCAGCTCGGGCGTGTCCTGCGGCCAGCCGAGGGTGGCGAAGGGCCACAGGGCGCTGGAGAACCAGGTGTCCAGCACGTCGGGGTCACGCTGCCAGCCCTCGCCCTTGGGCGGCTTGGTCCCCACGTAGGTGTCCAGGTCGCGGTACCACACCGGGAGTTGATGTCCCCACCACAGCTGGCGCGAGATGCACCAGGGGCGGATGTTCTCCATCCAGTCGAGATAGACCTTGGCCTGGTTGGCGGGGTGAAAGCGCACCCGGCCGCTCCTGGCCGCCTCGATGGCGGGCTTGGCCAGCTCGTCCATGGCCATGAACCACTGCAGGGAGATCAGCGGCTCGATCCGCTGGCCGGAGCGGTGTGAGAACGGCACCGTGTGCGTGTAGGGCTCGGTGTGGTCGATCAGGCCCTGCTCGCTGAGCTCGGCGACGACGGCCTTCTGCGCGTCGGCGGCGGACATGCCGCGGAAGCGCTCAGGGGCCTCGGCGGTGATGCGGCCGTCCTCGCCGATGACCGACGGCTGGGCGAGGCCGTGGCGGCGGCCGATCTCGAAGTCGTTGGGGTCGTGGGCCGGCGTGATCTTCAGCGCGCCGGTGCCGAAGTCGGGCCTGACGTAGTCATCGGCGATGATCTTCAGCTTGCGCCCAACCAGTGGCAGGATCGCCTTCTCGCCGATCAGCCGGCGGTAGCGGTCGTCGTCGGGGTGGACGGCGATGGCGGTGTCGGCCAGCATCGTCTCGGGTCGGACGGTGGCCACCGTGATGGCGCCGGAGCCGGCGTCCAGCGGGTAGTCGATGTAGTACAGGGTGTCTGAGACCTCGCGCTGCTCGACCTCTAGCTCGGAGATCGCCGAGCCACTGCCCGGATCCCAGTTGACCATGTAGCGGTCGCGGTAGATGTAGCCCTTCTCATACAGCGACACGAAGACCTTGAGCACCGCGCGGACGTAGTCGTCGTCAAGCGTGAAGCGCTCGGCGTCGTAGTCCGCCGACGCGCCGAGCCGCTTGAGCTGCTCGATGATGGTGCCGCCGTACTGCGCCCGCCACTGCCACACCCGCTCCACGAACGCCTCGCGTCCGAGGTCGCGCCGGTGGGTTCCCTCGGCGATGAGGGCCCGCTCCACCTGGGTCTGGGTGGCGATGCCGGCGTGGTCGGTGCCCAGGATCCACTTGGTGCGCCGACCGCGCATGCGGTGATAGCGGGCCAGGCAGTCCTGGATGGAGTTGTTGAGCGCGTGCCCCATGTGCAGCACGCCGGTGACGTTCGGCGGCGGAATGGCGATCGAATAGTTCTCCTCCGGGGTGCCCTCCGGGGAGGGATGGAACAGCCCGGATTGCAGCCATTTGTCCACGATCCGGGGCTCCACCTCCGTGGGGTCGTAGCGAGTCGTGGATCGGAGGTCTGACATGGAGTGGCGAGTGTAGATCCAATCGCCTATTATCGTGAAGATACGTCATGATCGACTGCTATCGTGAAGTTACGATGACTCCAGGGCAGCTCATACGCGACGCCCGCCGCTCGGCGGGCCTGAGTCAGCAGGCGCTTGCCAGCCGGATGAGCACCACGCAATCGGCGATCGCCGGCCTCGAGTCGGATCGCTCCAGCCCCCGCGTGGCGACGCTGGACCGTGCACTGCGTGCGTGTGGCCGGGAACTGGCCCTCACCGCTCATGAGCCAAGGTCGAGCATCGACGAGACGATGGTGTTCGAGAACCTGAAGCTCACGCCCGAGCAACGACTTCAGGCCTTCCAGTCGAGCTACGACAACGTGCGCGAGTTCGCGCTGGCTGCACGTCTATCCATTGGCGAAGTGGCCTGAGCTTCAGCTCGAGTCGCTCCTGCGCGCGCTGGTCTCGCACGGCGTGGACTTCGTCATCGTCGGCGGGATCGCCGTGATCGCCCACGGATCGGCGCGAATCACCCGCGACCTCGACATCTGCTACGCCACCGATCACGCCAACCTGGATGTGCTGGGAGCGGCGCTGCGGGACCTCGGGGCCCGGCTGCGGGGCGTGCCCGAGCCCGTCCCATTCGTCCCGGACGGGCAAACCCTGCGGCGGACGACGGTTCTGACGCTCGACACCGACCACGGCTGGATCGACCTGCTGGCGGCGCCGTCGGGCGCCCCGCCCTACGCCGCGCTGCGCGAACGAGCCGAGCGCGTCACCTTCGCAGACATCGCCGTGCTGGTGGCCTCGCTGGACGATCTGGAGGCGATGAAGCGTGCCGCGGGACGACCGCGTGATCTCGTGGACGTGGAGGAGATCGAGGTCATCCGGCGGCTGCGCCGGCAGACCGGACGCCGTTAGGCGGCGGCTTCGTCCTCGTCGGGCGCGGCGACCGTGACCAGCGTCGGCGAGACGCCCTTCTCGATCGTCTCCCGCGTGACCACGCACTTCTGGACGTCGCGGCGGGAGGGCAGCTCGAACTGCACCTCGAGCAGGACCTCCTCGATGATCGAGCGCAGGCCGCGGGCCCCGGTCTCACGCTCGAGCGCCTTGTCGGCGACCGATGACAGCGCCTCGTCGGCGAAGACGAGCTCGATACCGTCGAACTGGAAGAAGCGCTGGAACTGCTTGACCAGCGCGTTGCGTGGCTCGGTGAGGATCTTCATCAGCTCGTGACGGTCGAGCTGATGGATGGCCGACATCACCGGCAGACGGCCGATGAACTCCGGGATGAGGCCGTACTGGATGAGGTCCTCGGGCAGGCAGTGCTCGAAGATCTCCCCCGTGTCGCGCTGCTCCTTGGACTGGATGGCGGCGCCGAAGCCCACGCCCTGGTGGCCGATGCGGCGCTCGATCACCCGGTCGAGGTTGGCGAACGCCCCGCCGCAGATGAACAGGACGTTGGTCGTGTCGATGGAGAGGAACTCCTGGTGGGGATGCTTGCGCCCCCCCTGGGGCGGCACGCTGGCGCTGGTGCCCTCCAGGATCTTCAGCAGGGCCTGCTGGACGCCCTCGCCCGACACGTCACGGGTGATCGACGGGTTGTCGGCCTTGCGGGCGATCTTGTCGACCTCGTCGATGTAGATGATCCCGGTCTCGGCCTTCTTGACGTCGTAGTCGGCGGCCTGGATGAGCTTGAGCAGGATGTTCTCGACGTCCTCGCCGACGTAGCCGGCCTCGGTGAGAGCGGTGGCGTCCGCGATGGCGAACGGGACGTTGAGGATCTTGGCCAGGGTCTGGGCCAGCAGCGTCTTGCCGCATCCGGTCGGCCCCAGCAGGAGGATGTTGGACTTCTGCAGCTCGATGTCGTGCTCATCGGACTGCATCATCTGGACGCGCTTGTAGTGGTTGTAGACCGCCACCGACAGCGATCGCTTGGCCTGCTCCTGGCCCACCACGTACTCGTTGAGGACGTCGTAGATCTCCCGCGGCTTGGGGAGGTTCTCGATGTCGAAGCTCGGCGGAGCGGTCAGCTCCTCGTCGATGATCTCGTTGCAGAGATCGATGCACTCGTCGCAGA
>JBAQGP010000061.1:0-1650 GCA_049287845.1 Solirubrobacteraceae bacterium
CGAGCGGGATCGGCAGGGCCACGGCCGTCGCCCTGGCCGCCCGCGGCGCTCACGTACTGGTAGTGGGACGCAATGAGCAACGAGCCAAAGACGTGGTCGCCGAGATCGAAGGCAGCGGAGGCAGCGCAACGTCCCGGCTCGCCACGCTTAGCGACCTCGAATCGGCCCGGAACCTGGTCCAGTGGGCCACCGAGGCGGGCGACGGCCACGTCGACATCCTCATCAACACCGCCGGCGTCGCCTTGCTCGGACCAAGCAGCGCAGCCACCGAAGCAGAGTTCGACGAGACCTTCGCACTGAACGTCAAGGTCCCGTTCTTCCTCGTCGCGTCACTGGCGCCAGCCATGGCTGAACGCGGATGGGGTTCGATCGTCAACATCTCCACGATGGTTGCCAGTTTCGGGCAGGCCGGCATGGCTCTGTATGGCGCCAGCCGCGCGGCGCTCGAACTGTTGACGAAGACCTGGGCCGCCGAATACGGCGGACGTGGTGTGCGGGTGAATGCTGTTGCGCCCGGTCCGACACGCACCGCGATGTCGGAAGGTGTGCCCGTCGAAATGGTGAATCAGCTCGCAGCATTAGCACCGGCGGGTCGGGTAGCTGAGCCTGAGGAACTGGCTGCGGCGATCGTCTTCCTGGCCAGTGATGACGCGAGCTTCGTGCACGGCGTCACGCTTGCGGTCGATGGTGGCCGTGTAGCGACGTAACACCGGTCGCGCCACGGCGACGTGCAGGTGTGACGACATAGAGGCATCTCAAAATAACCAACGAGGAGTAGCTACATGAGCGCATACGTGATTGTCGAGTTCACGGTCAAGGACCCGGAAATGTACCGGGACGATTACGCCCCCATTGCTGGGAAGACAGCCAAAGAGCATGGAGGTGAGGTAATCGCCGCCGGTAACTGGGAAGTCCTGCATGGCGATGGCGCGCTCACTTCAGGAGCACTCGTGCGGTTCACCGACCGTGAAACGGCCCTCGGGTGGTACAACTCGCCTGAGTATCAGCAGCTGATCGATGTCCGAGGCATGGCGATGGATGCCCGTTTCAGTTTGCTCAATGGCCTCCTTACCCCCACGCAAGGCGACGGGGCATCCGCATGAGCGCAGTCCCACGAAAGACGGCACTCATAACGGGCGCGAATGCCGGGATCGGAAAGGAAGTGGCCCGGCAACTGGCGTTGCGTCCTGAGTTTGCACGCATCTACCTGGCGTGCCGGAACCAAGATCGAGCAACAACGGCAAAGGCCGAGATCGAAGCCGCGACCGACCGGCGCATCTTCGACATCGTTCTCATGGACGTCGCCGATCTGGGTTCGGTGCGCGCCGGCCTTGCGGCCATCAACGGATCCGTCGACGCGTTGGTCATGAACGCTGGTGTCATTGGCCCGCAGTCGATGGGCTTGACCGCTGACGGAGTCACCAACGTGTTCGCGACGAATGTTCTTGGCCACGTCGTTCTCCTCGAAGGGCTCCTGGCCGGCGAGCGGCTTGGCGAGGTTGCGGTCTCCGCAGGAAGTGAAGCAGTCAGGGGGGTCCCAAAGTTGCGGATGAAGGGGCCATCGTTCGTCTCAACCTCAGCCGACGAGCTCGCGACTGTCATCGACGGCAGCTACTTCGCCAGCAGAAAACCGGACTTCAACCTCGCGTT
>JBAQGP010000062.1:0-25836 GCA_049287845.1 Solirubrobacteraceae bacterium
CGGCGCGCCGCCCGAGGGGGTCCCGTGCTGTGACGTGTGCGAACCCTCGCTGGCGCCGGCCCCGCAGGCGCTGGTGCGTGCAGCGGACTCGCTGCCTGCGGCGGGCTCCGCGGCGAACTCGCCGGCGGGCGTAGCGCGCCGGGCGGCGGGCGTGGTCGATCTGGACGACGCCATCCTCGGCGTGGTCGTCTCCGCCCAGCCGCCCGTCGGGCGCACCCGTGCCGTCGAGATCCTGCGCGGCGGGCGCTCCAAGGTGGTGGTGCAGAACGCCTACGACGGGCTGGCGGCCTACGGTGCGTTCGCGCACCTGCGCTCCGAGGAGGTGCTGGGCCGGGTCGATGAGCTGCTGCAGGCCGGGACCCTGCGCTCCACCGGTGGGCGCTTCCCCAAGCTGGCCGCGGTATGAACGTCGGCGTTCTGGCGTCCGGCACCGGCACAAACCTCCAGGCGCTGATCGACCGGGCCCACGGGCGGGAGGGGGTGGTGTTGCGGGGCGTGGCCTCGGACAAGCCGGGGGCGCGGGCGCTGGATCGCGCGCGTGAGGCCGGGATCGAGACCGAGGTGTTCACCGGATTTGTCGAGCGCAGCGCCCGGGACGCCGCCATCGTCGATTGGCTACGGGAGCGCGGCGTCGAGCTGGTGGTCCTGGCCGGCTACAACCAGCTGGTCGGAGAGTCGTTTCTCGCTGCCTTTCCGGAGCGCGTCATCAACGTCCATCCTGCGCTGCTGCCGGCATTCCCCGGGCTGGGTGCGGTGCAACAGGCACTGGACTACGGCATCAAGGTGTTCGGCGTCACCGTGCACTTCGTGGACGCCGGCATGGACACCGGCCCGATCATCCTCCAGCGAGCGGTGGAGCTGCCTGACGCCCCCGACGCCGATGCCGTGCTCGAGGTCCTGCATCCGATCGAACACGATCTGCTCGTCGACGCGGTGCGGTTGATTGCGCGCGGAGCGGTCCGTGTGGACCCCGCCAACCCGCGCCGAGTGGTCATCTCACGGTAGATTGGGGCCTATGGACGCAAGCGCACAGCCGATGAGCGTGCCCGTGACGGCGTCCGAGGAGGTTGAGGTCAAGCGCGCGCTGCTCTCGGTCTCTGACAAGACGGGCATCGTCGAGTTCGCCCGCGGCCTCGCCGAGCTCGGGATCGAGGTCATCTCCACCGGCGGCACGGCGCGAGCGCTCACGGAGAATGGCATCCGGGTCCGTTCGATCTCGGAGCTCACCGGCTTCCCGGAGATCATGGACGGCCGGGTCAAGACGCTGCACCCCAAGCTGTATGCCGGGCTGCTGGCGGTGCGCGACAACGCCGAGCACCTGGCGGCCGCCGAGGAGCACGCCGTCGAGTTCGTGGACCTGGTGTGCGTGAATCTCTATCCGTTCGAGCGCACCGCCGCTCAGCGCGGCGCCAGGGACGACGAGATCATCGAGAACATCGACATCGGCGGCCCCACGATGATCCGCGCCGCAGCCAAGAACCACGCCTTCGCGGTGCCGGTGGTCGATCCGGTCGCCTACGACGCCGTGCTGGCCGAGCTGCGCGAATCCGACTGCCGCCTGTCGCCCAACACCCGGGAGAGCCTCGCCGCCGAGGCCTTCGCCTACACCGCACGCTATGACACCGCGATCGCCCGCTGGTTCCAGGAGAAGCGTGAGGACTTCCCGCCGCTGTTCGTGCGCGCGTTTGAGAAGGTGTTGGAGCTGCCCTACGGGGAGAACCCCCACCAGCGCGCCGCCTACTACGAGCAGGTCGGCGCGCGGACGCACGTCCTGTCGATGGTGTCTCAGCTCGGCGGCAAGCCGATCTCCTTCAACAACCTGCTCGACCTCGATGCCGGGCGGCTGTTGCTGAGCGAGTTCCAGATCCCGGCGTGCGTGATCATCAAGCACAACAACCCGTGCGGCGTGGCCTGCGGGTCGACCGCGATCGAGGCCTACACCAACGCCTACGCCTGCGATCCCCAGTCGGCGTTCGGCGGGATCGTGTGCCTGAACCGCG
Organism: Solirubrobacteraceae bacterium; assembly: GCA_049287845.1. GTDB lineage: Bacteria > Actinomycetota > Thermoleophilia > Solirubrobacterales > Solirubrobacteraceae > Palsa-465. The sequence continues at coordinate 2,001 of JBAQGP010000062.1, forward strand.
GCGTCAACGGCGAGCTGGCCCGGGCGCTGTCCGAGCAGTTCGTCGAGCTCCTGTTCGCCCGTGGCTACGACGACGAGGCGCTGTCGGTGTTGGCCGAGAAGCCCAACACGCGGATCCTCGACGACCAGGAGCGGCGCATCCCCAACATGATCGAGCCACACCTGCGCCAGGTGATCGGCGGCCTGCTCGTCCAGGACCGCGACTTCGATCTCGAGGAGCGCTCCGAGATGCAGGTGGTCACCGAGCGGCGGCCCACCGAGGCCGAGTGGCAGCAGCTTTCGTTCGCCTGGCGAGTCTGCAAACACACCAAGTCCAACGGCATCATCATCGCCCGCGATCTCCGGACGATCGGGGTGGGCGCCGGCCAGATGAGCCGCGTGGACTCGGTGCGCCTGGCGCTGGCCAAGGCCCGCGACGGCGTTCAGGGCGCCGTGCTCGCCTCTGACGCCTACTTCCCCTTCTCCGACGGGCCCGAGCTGGCCCTCGAGGCCGGCGTGACCGCCATCATCCAGCCCGGCGGATCGGTCCGGGATCACGAGACGGTGGACGCGGTCGACAAGGTGGGCGGGGCGATGGTGTTCACCAGCCGCCGTCACTTCCTCCATTGACCGAGCGCCTCCCCGGCGATCCCCCTTCTCCGTTTGAGGAGCGCTTCGGCTACAGCCGCCTGCTGCGGGTGGGCGGGTTCGTCCTGGTGGGTGGGACCACCTCCATCGGGCCCGCTGGCGCGGTGTGTGGTTCGACCCCCTACGAGCAGACCGTCGAGATCTTCGCCAAGATCCTGCACGAGCTGGATCGCGTGGGGCTCGGTCCGGCGGACGTCATCCAGAACCGCGTCTATGTCACCGACATCTCCCGCGCCGAGGAGGTCGGCCGCGCCCACGGCGACATCTTCAGGGAGCACCGTCCGTTGATGACCATGGTGGAGGTGAGCTCGTTGATCGACCCCCGCATGCTCGTGGAGGTCGAGACCGTGGCCTACGCGGGCTAGCCTCAAGTTTCCCGCCGGCCCTGATCACGAGCGTCAGGTGCGCGATCATGCGGGTCTCGCCGCCGTAGCTCAGTTGGTAGAGCAGCGGACTTTTAATCCGAAGGTCCTGGGTTCGAGCCCCAGCGGCGGCATCAGAAGTGGCTCCTGATCGCCTGGTTTGCGCGTGACGATGCCGGACCGAGCGCAACCACGTCGCCGTGGCGTCTTACTCGCCGGCCTGGAGCGGTTGGGCGCCGACGCCAGTCCTTCGTCCTGGCGTGGCCACCCTCAAACTGGGCCGCGACGGATGTGACGCGCCTCACCCACCCCGTGCCCAGTCACGCCAACCGAACGCCTCAACGCACCGCTCCGGACACCAGGCCGCGCACGTAATAGCGCTGGAGGATCAGGAAGATGACAAGGCACGGGACGACGGTGATGACCACGCCGGCCTCAAGCACGCCCCAGTTGATCGCACCGAGCCGGCCGGTCACGAGCGTTGTGAGGAACACGGGCAGCGTGTAGTGGGCCTGATCGGACAGGAAGATCAGCGCGGCGAGGAACTCATTCCAGGCTGAGAAGAACGCGAACAGAGCGACGGTCACGACGGCAGGCTTGACCACCGGAACCATCACCCTCAGCAGCGTGCCAAGGGTCGAGGCGCCGTCCATCGCCGCGGCGTCCTCGATCTCCTGTGGCACGCTGGCGAAGGCATTTCGCATCACGAACAGCGAGAACGGCAGCTGGAAGGTGATGTATACGAGCGTCAGCCCGACAAGCGAGTTCTGCAGGTGCAGAAACACGAGCACGGAGTACATCGGCGTCAGCAATGCCTGGAAGGGGACCATCATCGTCATGAGTGCGACGATGAACAACAGGCCCCGTCCCGGGAAGCGGTAGCGGGCGAAGCCGTAGCCCCCGAGCGTGGCGACCACGAGCGTGCCGATGACCGTCCCCAGGGAGACCAGCCCGCTGTTGACCACGTAGCGCAGGATGCCCGAGCCCGTGTTCGCGAGCTCCTTGAAGTTCGCTCCCGAGATGTGGTGAGGCAGGTAATACGGTGGTGAGGCGGCAGCCTCGCTCGGAGCCTTGATCACGGTCAGGGCGAGCATGGCAAGCGGGAACAGAAACATCGCTGCGATGAGCAGGCAGACCGTCCACCAGGCGACGTTCGGCATCGCGCGCCGCATCTCCCAGCTGCGCGGGCGGAAGAAAGTCGAATGCCGATGGGGACGGATTGCGGTTACCGTCATCGCTCGTTCTGATCGCGTAGGAGATAGAGCTGAACTGCGGTGATCACCATCAGGATTGCCGTGAGGACAACCGACATCGCGGCGCCGTAGCCGAGCTGGAAGTTGACGAATGAACTGTTGTAGATCCAGAAGACGGTGGTCAGCGTCTGGTTGTTGGGTCCACCGTTGGTCATGATGTAGAACTGGTCGAACGCGAGCATCGATCCGACCACGGCCAGGATCACCGTGAGTGCGATGGTCCGTCGCAGCAGCGGGAGGGTGATACGCCACAACGTCACCCACCGCCCCGCCCGGTCCATCTGAGCTGCTTCCCGCACGTCGTCCGGGACGCCCTGAAGGCCGCTCATGAACAGCAGCATCGTGAAGCCGACCACCTTCCAGACGATCATCAACACGACCGCGAACAGCGCGAGCGTGCGGCTGTTGAACCACAGCACCGGAGAGTTGGTGATCCCGAGGGCCTGGAGTGTTTTGTCGAATAGGCCCACGCTGGGGTTGAGGAACCACACCCACAGGTAGCTCGCCGCAGCGAAGCCGATCACGTAGGGCATGAAGTAGACGGTGCGGAAGAAGCCGACGCCCCGGCGGTGCTCGCGTACGAGCAGGGCGAGGCCGAAACCCACCACGATCAGGATCGGCGTGATGATCGCGGTGTACTCGGCGGTGAAGCCGAGGCTCTGCCACCACACAGGGTCATGGAGCATCGCCGAGTAGTTGGCGAGGCCCGTCCAGCTCGTGTGGCCGAGGAGGGGCCACTTGTGCAGCGACATCCAGATCATCAGCACGAACGGGGCCAGGAAGAACACGCCGACGAAGGCCATCGCGGGCGAGACCAGCAGCAGCCCGACGGCCGCGCGGCGTCGGCGGAAGGCGCGGGAGCCAGCGTAGCGGCGCCGATTAGTGCGGCCAGGGGCGGCTGCGGGGGCGGCCACGCTCATCATCAACCTCGGCTCAAGATGCTCGTCATGGCCGTTTGCGCGTCGCTCACCGATGACCGGATGTGCCCCCCGAAGACCGCGTTGTCGATCATCGTCACCCACGGACCGGTTGGGTCGTTGATCAGCGCGTTCTCCTGCACGCTGTACACGGCCCGGCCCGCGAACAGCTCGCGCGCGAGCAGCCGGGAGATCGCGTTCTTCGGTGCGTAGTCGCGGAAGGCGACGTCCCGGCGGATCGGAACCACCCCCACGTCGCCGAAGTAACGTCGCTGGACCCCGGCCGAGGTCACCCACTCGATGAACTGCCACGCCTGCTGCTGATGCTGTGAGCTGCGTGCGATGGCGATCTCATCGCCTCCGGCAAACGTGGCCGAGCCGCCGTGCTCCCCGGGGATCGGCGTCGCGGCCAGCGGTACCTTCGGCGCATCCTGGTGAAGTGTCTGCACGCCGAAGCCCCCCGTGATGAAGAACGCCACCTTGCCGCTCTCGAACGGCGTGAACTGGTTGGTACCGCTGTCGGTCTGCGCCGCGGCCGGCACCACGTGCTTCTCCCAGAGCGTGCGGTAGAAGCGCAGCCCCGCCAGCACAGGCGGCGTATCGAGCGTTGGGCGCTGATGGGTCCCCGGCCCGGCGAGGATATTCCCGTGACTGGCCCAGATGTAGGGCAGGAAGGTGAACACCGCGCAGCCACCGCAGTCACCGGCGAAGTAGTAACCACTGCGGCCATGTCCGCTCGCTGTGACACGGCTGGCATCACGCTCGAGCTGCGTCCAGGTCCTCGGGGGGTTGGCGGGATTCAGACCTGCCGCGCGTAGCAGGTCCGGATTGTAGAACAGCACGGAAGCGTCACCGCTGAACGGCAGTCCGTACAGCCGACCTCGATATGTCGCGTTGCTGAGGTGGGCGCGATCAAACTGATGGAAGTAGGGAAGCTGGTGCGCCCGAGTGGTGAGATCGCTCAGCACGCCCGTGGAGGCGAACAACGGCAGGTAGACGACGTCGATCGACGCGAGGTCGGGCCCCGAGTTACCCGCCACCGCAATGCCGAATTTCTGCACGAAGTTGTTGACGGGAATGACCGTCAGCTTGATCTGGACGGCGGCATGGGAGCGGTTGAACGCGGTGACCACGTCCTGGATGAAGGCGGACTCGTCGCTGCGCGCCCACAGACTGAGGGTGGTCACCCCGGCCGATCCCGCGCTCGCGCCGCACCCGGCGGGCGACAAGCACGCCACGGCCAAGACGATCGGGATCACCCGCCGCACACTCAGCTCCTCAGCGGAATCCAGACCCGCATCGGCCCGTCCGTGCGGTTGCCCCAGAAGGCGTAGGGAATGGCCAGCAACTCGGCCGGCTCGAGCGCCGCTCGTGACTCCGCCGCGTCATAGCCGGCATAGGGCCACGACTCCGACCCTCCGCGCGGCCGCGCCAGAAAGGCCTTCGCGCGCACCGCGGGGACGCCGGGGAGCATTCCGTCAGCCGTCCCGGTCCGCAGCGGCTCGGAAGGATCGATCCTGAGATCGTCGACTACGGCTCCTGGCGGCTGGTCGGCCTGCTCGACGCAGTACACGATCGGCCCTCGCTCGACGGCGACGCAACCCCGCACGGCATCGATGCGCGGATGGGGCGCGACCAGGCGAGGCTCCATCGGCAGCTCGAGCTCGATCGCATCACCGGCGCGCCATGCGCGTTGTATCCGCGCGTACGCGGCCGTCTGCTCGATGTCGCGGCTCTCCCCGTTGACCGAGACCTGGGCTCCCGTGGCCCAGGAAGGGATCCGTAGGTTGAGCGACCACGGCTTGACCGGCGACTGCACGATGCGAAGCTCGACCGTGCCTTGCCATGGGTACTCGGTCCTCATCTCGACCTCGAGCCGGTCCCCGTTGGCGGCCGCGACGGCTATGCGGGCGGGCACGTACTGATGGACCTGTAGGTCCGGGCCCTGCACGGTCGCGACGTAGTGCTGCAGGCTCGCGAGCAGCCGCATCACGTTCGGCGGGCAGCACGCGACCTCGTACCAGGGCTGGCGCCGTGCCCCCCGCTCGACCGGGTCTCTGTGTTCTGAGCGGACCTGCAGCGGGTTGACGTATGAGAACCCGGCTCCATCGAGGGCGACGCCGGCCAGGAAGCCGTTGTACAACGTGCGCTCGATCTGGTCGGCGTAATGGCCATCTCCGGTGGCCAGCAGCATCCTCCAGTTCCACATGATCGAGGCGATCGCCGCGCACGTCTCGCCGTAACAGCGGTCGGGCGGGAGTTCGAATGGGTCGCCGAACGCCTCGTCCTGGTGATGCGCACCCAGGCCCCCGGTGATGTAGGTCTTGGCCGAGGTCATGTCGCGCCACTGTTCCTCCATCACCGCCAGCAACTCGGGGTCGCCGGTCTCGAGATAGAGGTCGGTGACCCCGGCGGCGAGATACAGCGCGCGCACCGCGTGCCCGGCGATCGCCGTTGACTCGCGTACGGGCACGTGGTCCTGGTAGTAGCTGGATCCGAAGTGCCCCGGGCCGAGCAGCCCGTGGCCGCGCTGCTCGACGAAGTACTCCGCCACCTCGAGGTAGCGGCCCTCACCGGTCTCGCGATAGAGCTCGACCATCGCCATCTCAACTTCCGGATGGCCAGGCGTCCCAGGCCGGCCGCCGCGCGGGAAGACGTTGTGGATGAGATCGGCGAATCGGCGCGCGACGGTTAGGAGCCGCTCATCGCCGGCCCCCCGGGCCTGCGCGATGCCCGCTTGAATGAGGTGCCCGGCACAGTAGAGCTCGTGGTCGTGGGCGAGGTTGCTCCAGCGCTCGCCCGGATCGGCGACCTGGTAGTAGCTGTTGAGGTAGCCGTCCTCCGCTTGGGCGTCGGTGACGAGGGTGATCGCGCGGTCAGCCAGGTGGACGAGCTCGGCGTCCGACCCGCGGGAAAGCTCCCAGCCGATCGCCTCGAGCCACTTGTAGACGTCGGAGTCCATGAACACCGGACCGCGGAACGGACCGGATCCATGGCCGGCAGCTGCTCGGAGATTGGCGAAGTTGCCGGCTGCCTCGAGATGCTCCACTGCGCCGGGGATGAGCGTCTCACGGTTCAGGCGCTGACGGTCGGCCCAGAGTCCGCCGGTGATGTCCACCGCCCCGAGCTCCAGCGCTCGAAGCTGGGCGTGTGGCGAGCAGGCAACGGCCACCGGTCCGCTCGCGGCGGCCGGAGAGCGTTCGACGACCCGGCCAGCTGCGCTCATTTCACGGGCACCGTCAGCCGCTTTCCGGTCTCCGAGTCGAAGACGTGCAGTCGGCAAGGATCGAACCAAAGCTCGATCGGCTCGTGCTCGCAGACATTGCTGTCGATGCTCAGCCGGGCGATCAGCTGGTGAGCTTGGCGCGGCCGGATCCCTGCCTCAGAGCGCTCGTCGTCGGCTGTCGCCAGCTCGCCATCGGCCGGTCCGCCGTCGAGCTTCGAGTACGCGTAGTACTCGGAACCCATCGCCTCCAGCACATCGACCTCGGTGCGGAAGCAGACGCCGCGTTCGCTCGCACCGTCTACAAGTGCGGCATCGAAGAGGTGCTCAGGGCGAAGGCCGACCACGACTGGCCGCTCGCGCTGTGTCTTCGACAGCGCCTCGCGCAACCGGTCGCCGAGCGGGATTTCCGCCATCGGGAGCCGGAGCTTCTCGTGGTCGACCGTTGCGCTCATCAAGTTGATGGCCGGCGAGCCCATGAACCCGGCGACGAATAGGTTCTCCGGCCCGTCATAGATCTCGCGCGGGGTCGCGACCTGCTGGAGCACGCCCTTGCGCATAACCGCCACCCGGTCGCCCAGGGTCATCGCCTCGATCTGGTCGTGAGTCACGTACACCGTTGTCGTGCCGAGCTCGTTCTGAAGGCGCGCAAGCTCCGTACGCATCTCCGCGCGGAGCTTGGCGTCGAGATTCGACAAAGGCTCATCCATGAGGAAAGCCTTGGGGTTGCGGACGATCGCGCGACCCATCGCGACGCGCTGGCGCTGTCCGCCGGAGAGGTGCATGGGCTTGCGGTCGAGATGCTCGGTGAGGTCGAGGGTCGCGGCCGCGCGCTGGACCCTTTGCTCGATCTCGGCCTTTTTGATTTTCGCCTGTCGGAGGCCGAAGCTCATGTTCTGGCGCACGGTCATGTGCGGATACAGCGCGTAGTTCTGGAACACCATCGCCATGTCCCGATCCTTCGGCGGGCGATCGTTGACCACGTCGCCGTCGACCCGGAGTTCACCCTCGCTGATCTCTTCCAGGCCCGCGATCATCCTGAGCGCGGTGGTCTTCCCGCAACCGGAGGGGCCGACGAAGATCATCATCTCCCCATCGGCGATCTCAAGGCTCAGCTTGTCGACCGCGATCGTGCCGTCGTCATACCGCTTGCTGATCGCGTCAAGCAAAAGCTCAGCCATGACAGGCCCTTCCTCCTGGACGCTCCTGACCTCCCAACGCGGTTCTGTGAGCGATCACATTCCGCTCCGGATTGCGTACCCACACGCCACCGGCGCAAACACCGACTGGTCGCGGGCCGCGGAAACTCTGGTGCGCGCCGCCCTCCGCCCGCTGGGCTCCGACGATCTGCGCCACACCTTCGGGACGCGGATGATCGCCAAGGCCGACATTCGCCGGGTGCAGGAGTGGATGGGTCACGCCGCACGCCGACATCCAGACCAACACGCGCTACCCGCACTACGCGCCGCACGCCGAGGTGTCCTGTCTCCCTCCTGATCTCAAGCGTCCGGCTGAAGCGCTCCGCACTGCCGCCGCGGTCCAAGCCATCGCCCTCGTCGCGGGCTGTCGGTCGCTGGCCAGGCCGCAGAGGTCGCCGTGCTCTAAGGAGTGGTTGCCCGAGCTAGCACGGCGACCGTCGTGCGGCCAACGGGCTCGCCCGACTCCGAGGGCGCGAAGCGGCGCAGGAGGTCGGCTTCGAGCGTGTCGCGGCGGTCTCTCGATAGCTGGTCCAGGAGGGGTGCGAACGGCGTGCCCAGAAGGCCGCGGGCGGCGGATTCGGCGTCCGGCCAAACCACCTCGCGCTCGACCGCCCGCACATCAACCGACGCGCAGCCACCCGCTCTGACTATGGCCTCAACCTCATCCGCGGTCATTTTGAACGTCTCGCTGTCAAACGCGCCCGGGAAGGGCGGCTCGACACCCGCCTCGAGAAGCGCCTCGATGTACTCGTCAAACGGCTCGAGCCGCCGCCCCGCGAGCCACACCGACAAGGCAAGCGTGCCGCCAGGCCTCAGCACCCGCAGCATCTCCGCTGCGGCGCCGTGGCGGTCTGTGAAGAACGGCATCCCCTGCTGGCAGAGCACGACATCGAAGCTGCCGTCCTCGAGTGGCAGCTCGGCGACCGACGCCTCCAGGTACTCGATCGGGGCGCTGCCCGCGGCGAGGGGAACGCTTGCCGCGCGCGCCAGCATCGCGGCGCTCACATCGCTCGCGATCACCCGCCCCGTGGCACCCGTGCGCTCAGCAGCGAGGCGAGCTACCACGCCCGTCCCACTGGCGACGTCGAGCACCTGGTCGCCGACCTGCACCCCGGCGAGGTCGGTCAGGATCTCCGCCCACGGCGCGAACAGCACCGGCGCCAAGTAACGCTCATAGCTTTCGGGTACCGAGGAGGAGCTAAACGCAGTGGTCCGGTGATCCGGCTCGGGGGGGTTCATGGGCTGCCACCCTATCTCGCCCGCCCCTGTCGGGCAAAGGTGTGACGGTGACCGCGGTCACGGCGCAGCGAGCGGCGCGGGCCGCCGGGTCACCCGGGTGCGCATCTCGCGTGAGTCGGGGTCGGTCACCGAGCCACGGCACCACACATGCGAGCGCCAGTCATGACCTGTCCAAGACCGCGGGCCGGTTCTCGGCTTGCCGAACGTAGGTCGGCGACGTCGCGCCCGGCTCCGGTGAACTGTGACCGCCGAAACGACCCGTCGCATGTGGGACTCCCCGCGAAGGATGCCGAAACGTCACCCTTGGAGTCGGGAAGCTCGGACGCGGCATCGGCCGCCCGCGGGTGGCGCGTGCTCCTTGCGCCTCGTCGTTGCGTGAGCTGTGGATTGCCCATCCGAGCAGCCCAAGGACAGCGGCGAGCACAAGGGCGGAGAGGCCAAGATTGATGATTGCTGGGACAAGGCTCATCGTGGGCTCCTGGGATCGGCTACCCGCGGGTTGCGCTGACGCGAGCCACAGTCCCGTCGCGAGCAGCTGACGTCGTCGCTCGGCCGGATCAGAACCGCACGCAATCGATCGTCCCCGTCACCCTCACGTCTCCGTCCATGGCCAGGGCGGTCGCAGTGTAATGAGGGAACCCGCCTGGAGGTTAATCCAGGAGTGACACCATCCACGCAGCCGGGAAGGCTCGCCCTGTCCGCCCTTTTGAGGTCGGCGATGTAACCGTGCCGGTAGCCCGGTCGCCACTGCAGGGACGGCATCGATAGGCCAGATGACGCCGAAGTGGAGGCGCACGATCAGGCCTGTCCATGACGGCGCCGGGACCCCTCGCACCGTGACTCCAGTGTGGGCATCACTAAGGATGGAGCGCTGCTGGGTCGCACTCATTTCCATGGGTTGCCCGGCGAGGAAGGCGCAAAACAACTGCAATGCACCCACATCGACCTGGCGTCATGCAGCAGAGGATGAACCCACGCGATGGACCCGAGCGTGGGGGTCGCAGCGCCAATAGGGCCATACCGTCCGAGAGTCCTGCTCTGTCACCTCGCGCGGCTCTCTCGAGCACACTGCTCGTTTCCGCACGCACTGGCCACCGGTTGCCGTGGCCCGTATAGCGTCAAGCAGCAGCGCGTCTGCGAGCCCTCACGTCATGGCCCAGCGGCCCCACACTCCACGACCGGCGATTGCTTCGACCACGGCGAATTCGCGGACCGCACCAGCGCAACGGCGACACCCGATCGCTGGGCAGCCGCTCTCGACACCAAGGAACTGTTGGTTGAGGTCGTCCTGGCCGCGGCGGTTGGGGGTGAGTGGGCGCGTTGGAGGGCAGGGGTGTGTCCGAGGGTGCCCAGGCTTACTTCGGTCCTCGACACGGAGTGGCTATCGGCCGGATTCATGATGCGATGGGGTCCCGCCAGATGGGATGTGGGCGCTCAGTCTCTTTGGGTCGTTTCCCGTGGCGGGCTCGGCAGCAGCGTGGCGGGAGCCGGCCGCGGAACATCACTCCCACAAACGATCCGGGGGACCCGGGCCGTTTCTACAACCCAGACCGGAACGTCGCTCAATCCATATGGTCTAGGAGGGGGCTACGAGGTGGTGCGCGGTCGTCCCCTCGGCCAGGACGCTCGCGCCACGGTCGGTGATGCGCCAGAGCGGCGATCGGTCGATGATCGACATCGAGGACACCAGCTCGGCGGCCTCGAGCCTCTCAAGCGCTCGGCGCACGCGCGCCATCAATTGCAGGGGCATGGTCTGACCGATACCGGGAAAGTCTCTGAGCAGGTACTCGCACAGCTGTTGCATACGCAGGTTGAGTCCCGGCGCCGTACCCTCGGGTCCCAGCCCTGGAAGCACCATCACGGCCAGCTCCTCGGGGCTGAGGACCTTCAGACGTTCGATCTCAGCTTGCGCAGCGGCCTTGAGGACCACCTTCTCTTCGCTCTTGCGAAACAGCCGCATCATGCATGAAGCATCGCGGCTGGGGCCTGGCGATGCAATGCCGGCGCGTCCGGAGGACGATGCAGTGAGGGTCCGCTGGCGCCGAGCCGCAGTCCACACCGGGCTGGCCAAGCTGCCGTCCAACAGTGGCGGCGCCGGCTAGCGCCACGCTCTTCGTGGCCTGGGGTAAGTGCTCGGATGCGCCGCGGCGTGGTCAGGCGGCGCGAGTGTGGTGGCGAGGTGGGTGCCGGAGCGTCTCGATCTGCTCGCCGCTGTCGACGGCGGCCATTTGGCGTCCGATTCCGACGATCAGGTTGGTGTTGTCGCGGCTGGCGATGGTCAGGATGTCGCGGCGTTCTGAGAAGAGCCCGCCCACTCGTTCGACACGCACCTTGCCCTGGTGGTTCTTGGTATCGATGACGGTGATCCCGCCCGGGCCGACGGCGAGACGACGCGGGCCTCGCCGTCGTACCCGCTGCAGGACGTCAACGAGACCTACGGCGAACTGGTCGCCGGCGCCGTGGGTCGATCGATCATCCTTCCCAACGGAGAGCTCGACCGCCCAGCATGGCGAGGGAACGAGGGCGATGCCTGACGCGACCACGTCGGGTGTCGCGACAGAGGCGATGCTGGAGGCGGATGCGCTACGCTGGTAGGGTCAGATAGCGAGGGCAACCCGAGGGCGAGACCTTCATCTGAACGTCCCCTTGCCGCGAAAGCCGCCTGATCTTCTGATGGCCGAGAGTCCACCCACGGGTGGGCTTTCCGCGTTAACAGGCCGGGACGCCCCCGTTGTGTTGCGCGGCATCCCACGCCTGCCGATCACGGCAGGATGTCGTTCAGGGTCGCCGTGAACCGCTCGCCTGACTGCTCGAGCTCGCCCTCGATGTGCAGGCGTGCAGGGCCGGTGTCGGTCCATAGATCAAGGAAATAGGCCCAGCCCGGCAGGTCCGGATCGTCGGACTTGGAGACCGCCTCGACCCGGTAGATCTCGCGCGGCGGCAGCACCAGCGACTCGGGGCAGTCCTGCTCGACGCGACGGCGCAGGTCCTCGACGCTGAGCCGATCGCCAGACGCGACGCGCAGCTCCTCGTATTCGCCGTCCACGACGAGGCCGACCACGTCCTGCAGTGCCCGGTACATCGGCTCGGGCAGCAGCTCGAGCGATTCCACGATCTCTCCCCGCCCGGTCAACTCGTGGCTCGGCGTCAGGTCAAGCCGGCCGTAGAAGTAGTCCTCGCAGGCCGCGCGCGCCTGACGGCGGATGCTCTTGGACAACCCCGCGGCGCCGAGCGCGAACACCGCAGCAGCGATCGCCTCCTCAAGCGTTCCATGACGGCGCGTCAGCTGCGCGGTGATGGCGCGACCGTGCTCGGTGTCGCGCGCCAACGATGAGCCGTCCAACAGAATCGAGGGAGCGTCGCGGCGGTCGTAACCCGCGCAGGCCCGCACCGCAGAATGAAGGACGATGAGATGGTCGCCCATCACGCCCACGCGGACGATGGATCGCCGGGCGTCATCCCGGATGGGCCAGCTCGCCGGACGTGTGGTATTAGCGCTGCCACGACCATACATCCTACGAACACCGCGCCGTCCTCCGTGATCTGTTCATGAACCGCAGGGTACGGCCGGACGCCGCGATGTCATCGAGCGAGAGGATCACAGCCGCGCTACCGCCGGATGATCCGTTGCGCCGATCTCATACTTCCGGGTGACCCCCCGAGTGAGCATTTGATCACCGCTTGACTGACCACCGTCCGAGTACCCACCGACTGTCAGGGTTCCGTCAGCGGACCGGGTTACGGTCACACCCAGATCGCCGCTTCACCTCGCACCGTCTACTGCCCCGGCCCACCGAAGTATCGATGTTCGACGCCCTGCACTCCCTAATGGCCCCGCCGGCACTAGTCGTGCTAGGGGGCGTTGTCGCCGCCATCGCGGCATTTGCGCGACTGCACCGGCGCCCCGGCTCGAATCGCACCAGCGCTCGAAGCGAGCAGCTGACACCTTTCGTAACGGCTGTCGGCACGACTCATTCGGACCCGTTCGACGCATTTCTGCGGTCGCTTGATGACGACCGAGGTGATGAATGATTACTCCTTCACGCGGCGGCTGGCACCCCCACGCCCTGCCCGCTCCGTGCGGGTGCGGGCCAATCGCGGCGCTCCAGTGCCGGCGGCGTACAGGATCACGTCGCAGGGCTTGGGCGTGGTTCTCTCGCGGGATCAGTACCTCGGTGATCCCGCGCCTCGGCCGGTAGCTCGATCGACGATCAATCGATGTCGCCGCGACCGATCCGGGCCCAGCCGATGACGATTGGGAGGCCGATCCAGACGGCGAAGGTGGTGAGCGCGTGTGCCCACTGTGTCCCGTTCATTGGCTGCTGGGTGAGCGGACTGAGCGTCTGTGTGGAGTCGAGCCAACGGGCGATCCCGGAGAGGCCGCCGATACCGCCTACCGTCGCGTCCCACACCGTCGGCAGCAGCAGATAGGCGACGATCGCCGGCGCACTGAGCAGGATCGCAGCGCCGAACGCCAGACCCATGGCCATCCCCGAGCCGAGGTACAGCCAGCCCTGCGCGATCACCGTCCACGGGAGGCTGCCGGCGCCACCCGGGGCGTGACCGAACAGGTTTACGCAGATGACGGTGGACAACAGGCAGGCTGCGAGCGCGATCGTGGCTACGACCGCGCTCGCCCCGAGCTTGGCGCCGATCACACGCCAACGACTGGGCACCAGCGTGAACGTCGTCAGAGCCGTGCGCTGCGACCACTCCCCGCAGATCAGCAGCACGCCCATGACCGGCAGCAGGAACGCCGACGGGAATGCGGCGACGTGGAGCACGTGGGTCAGAGTGGCGGCGCGGCCACCGTGGTTGGTGGAGGCAATGAGCGAGACCGCGAGCGTCGCCAACGCGACGCCGATCGGCACCCAGAAGCCGGAGCGCGTGTTGACCATCTTGCGGAGCTCGACGGCGGTCAGACGGCCGAGCCCGGGACGGCGGTCCCTGCCCAGACGAGCGGACGGCGTGCCCCCCGTGAATCCGATGGAAGTCGTGGCACTCATCGGTCGGCCTCCTGGAGCTTGCGGTTGGAATCTGAGTCGTGGTCTGACTGCAACCCGGCGGTGAGCCGGAAGAACAATTGCTCGAGGCTGGATCCGTCGTCGGCCGGGCGCAGCTCAGCCAAAGTCACGCCGCCGCGTAGTGCGGCACGTCCGACCTCCTCGGAGTCGGCATCGGTCAGGAGCGCGCCCTCGCCGCTCTCGCTGACCAAGATCGACGCGTCGGCGAGCGCCTTGCGCAGCAAACGCTTGGCGAGCGGTCCATCGGCGGCGCGGACGATCGTTCGGGGGGCGCTGCCGAGCAGCTGGCTCGGGGTTCCCTGGGCGACGATCTCGCCACGTGCGATCACCACGAGCCGATCGGCGGTGGCCTGCACCTCGTGCAGCAGATGCGAGGAGAGCAACACGGTCCCACCGCGCGCTGCGAAGTCTGTCAGCAACCCGCGCATCCAGCGCATCCCCTCGGGGTCCAAGCCGTTGGCCGGCTCGTCGAGGATCAGCACCTCGGGGTCGCCGAGCAGCGCGTGGGCGATGCCCAGCCGCTGACGCATCCCCAGCGAGTACTGCCCAACGCGCTTGCGTGCGGCGGTGGTGTCAAGTCCGACGACCTCGAGCATCGACTCGACACGACCGGGGTCGACGCCCATCAGCTGTGCCGAGGTGCCCAGGACTTCGGCGCCGCGGCGGCCGCTGTGTTGTGCCGAAGCGTCGATCAGCACCCCAACCCGACGGCCGGGGTTGGGAAGCTCCACGAACGGCACGCTGAGCACTGACGCGTGGCCGCTGCTCGGTTGCGCGAGTCCGCACAGCATCTTCAGGGTGGTTGACTTGCCAGCGCCATTGGGCCCGAGGAACCCGGTCACGGTTCCGGGCTCGCAGCGAAACGACACGTCCCGTACAGCGATACGGCCGCCGTAGTCCTTGGTGAGTGAGTTGGCTTGGATCATGCTCGGCAGCATGGCGGTGACGTCCGCCCTGTCGCTACGGCCTAACGTCGTCGCCCGCATGGCCGATCGATGATCGTGCTGCCGCCTTTCGACGTGCCCCCATCGACTTAAGTTGGTGGCGACGCGGCGCGTTTCGTCCTACCGTCAGATGCTGTGAGCACCCCCACCGCATCCGAGGATCGACTCGTTTCCGGCACGCTGCAGGTCGACGGGCCGCTGCCGCGGTGGCAGCGGTGGCTGCTGCCGGCGATCATCGGAGCCAAGGACGCCCAACGCGACGCCGCCGGAGGAACCGACCTGCCGCGCTCACTGCGCGACTGGGTCGTGGATACGGTGCTCTTCGGCTTCGCGGTCGTGGTCGGTCTCGGCTTGCTCGCGACCGACGACCACCTGGTTAGTCCGGCCCTCTTCGCGATCGACGCAGTGCTTGCGGTCCCCGCCTGCCTGTCGCTGTGGATTCGCCGCCGTCAACCGCTTGCGGTCGGATGGGCGGCGCTCGGACTTGGGCTCGTCAGCGACGGCTCGGCCGGGGCCGCCCTGGTGGGGCTGTTCACGGTCGCCGTCCACTGTGCGCCGCGACGGACGCTGCAGCTGTCGGCGTTCTCCGTGGCGGCGGGCGTGTCGGCGTCGATCATCTACAGCGAGGGCCACCGGATTTGGGGGCCGCTCGCGTTCTGGTTGGTGATGGTGATCGCGGTGGTCGGTTTCGGCCTGTACGTGCGGGCACGGCGTGAACTGCTGCTCTCGCTGCAGGAACGGGCCCGCCGCGCCGAGGACGAGCAACAGCTGCGCGTGCGGGAAGCCCAGCTCGCCGAGCGCGCCCGGATCGCGCGCGAAATGCACGACGTGCTCGCGCATCGGATCTCACTGCTCAGCGTCCACGCCGGCGCGCTCGAGTTCCACCCCGACGCGACGGCCGAGGAGATCGCCCGGGCGGCTAGCGTGATCCGCGTCAGCGCCCGGGCGGCGCAGGAGGAGCTGCGTGAGGTCGTCGGCGTGCTGCGCGCCGGACTCGGAACCGAGGACCTGCAGCCGCCACAGCCGACGATCGCCGACCTCGCCCGGCTGATCGAAGAGTCACGCAACGGCGGCATGGACATCTCGGTGAGCGACGAGCTCGACGAAAAGGCCCTCTCGCCCATCATTGGGCGCACCGTGTACAGGCTGATACAGGAGGCCTTGACCAACGTTCGCAAACATGCGCCCGGGCAGGTCGTCACGATCGTGATCGACGGAGACCGGACAGCTGGGATGCGGGTCGACGTTGTGAACCGGCCGCGGGTGGGGCGGTCCGTCGCGCCCGGTGCGGAGGCGAGGGGAACTGACGATGCTGACGATGATGGTCACGTCGGGTCAGGCGTGGGTCTGGTGGGACTCGCCGAGCGTGTGACGCTTATCGGCGGACGGCTGACCAGCGAGGTGCTGCCGGGAGGCGGCTTCAGGCTGATGGCAACGATCCCGTGGAGCGACCACGACGCCGAGGAGGGGCCAGCGGAATGAGCGACGGGCCCGCTGACATGGGTGTGGTCCGTGTCCTGATCGTCGATGACGACGCGCTCGTGCGCGCCGGCCTGAGGATGATGCTCGGCGGTGCCAACAGGATCGAGATCGTCGGTGAGGTCGCTGACGGCAGCGACGTCCTCGGTGCGCTCGACCGCCACCGCGCCGACGTGATTCTGATGGACCTGCGGATGCCCAAGGTCGACGGCATCACGGCGATGGAGCTTGTACGCCGGCAACCGCAACCGCCGGCGGTCCTGGTCCTGACCACCTTCGATACTGACGACCAAGTACTGCGCGCGCTGCGCCGCGGCGCAGCCGGATTCCTGGTCAAGGACACGCCGCCGGCGGAGATCGTTCGTGCGATCGAGCTGGTCGCCGCCGGCGAGAGCATGCTGTCTCCCGCCGTCACTCGGCGGCTGATCGATCGTCTCGCCAGCGATGGAGACGCCTCCAGTCGCCAAGCTGACGCGGCTGTGCTGCTGAGTGAGCTCTCTCCGCGCAACCGCGAGATCGCCAGCGCGATCGCCCAGGGCAAGTCCAACGCTGCGATCGCCTCCGACCTGCACCTCAGCGTCGCCACAGTGAAGAGCCACGTGTCAGCGATGCTCGCCAAGCTCCAGCTCGACAATCGCGTCCAGATCGCGCTTCTGGTGCAGGACGCGGAGCGGACCTGAACTTGCCACCCCACATCCCTCGCCGCACCCACGCTTCCAACGCCGATACTGGCTGCTGATGAATCCTGAGCCGCGGCCCTTCGACATGGATACCCTCGTGTCCGAGGTCGAGGAGCGCCTCGCGGCCTACGACCACCTGATCGACGTCTCGGTGCTGGGCTCTCCGGTTAGCGGGATCGGCGAGGCGCGCCACTCCGACTTCGGCATCACCGGAGCCAAGGACACCGGCATGATCTACGCCAAGGGTCAGCCGCTGAAGAAGGTCCCCACCGAGCATCTCGTCGACGAGCTGTTCACGGAGATCAACAAGTACTACGCGGCCGGGAAGAAGGTCGTCGTCGATCACGCCCAGGCTGCCGAGGCGGCCCGCTGGCTGTCTGAGAACGAGGACGACACGGCCGTCTGATGCGTCCCGAGAATTAGGGAGCACGTGGCGCGCCAAGTGGCCCGCCCGCCGATGCTGATCGCGACTGGCATATCCGCCTTGTGCACAGTCTTGACGCTTGTGTTGGCGATCATCCTCGGATCCGGGCTCAGCCGTTTCGGTCTTGCTGGATCAGTCGCTGAGCGATCGTTCGGGCTCGCGCTCGCGGACTGTCGTGGTCGCGAGCAGGGTGAGCGCCCGCTCGCTGGTGCTGCCGGGCGCGGCGTGGTAGATCGAGAGCGTCTGGCGCTCGCTGTCCGGGATCGGCAGCTTTACGTAGGACAGCTCGAGGCGGCCGACCTGTGGGTGGTGCATTACTGTCGTGCCGCTTCCCTTGGGCCGGGCGTCGTGGCGCGCCCACAGCTGCCGGAACTCCTCGCTGCGCAGCGAGAGCTCCCCGACGAGCTCGGTGAGTCGCGGATCGTCGGTGTCGGCGCCGACGTTGGCGCGGAGGGCGGCGACCATGCCGCCGAGTGATCGCTCCCAGTCGGGCCTTAGCTCGCGCCGCCGCGGATCGAGGAATGCGCCCTTGACGAGGTTTTCGCCGACGGTGAACCAGGGCGCGAGCGCGGTCGCGAGCGGGTTGGCGGCGAGCACGTCGAGGTAGCGGCCGAAGACGTAGGCGGGAGTGGTCGGCCACGACATGATCAGCTGCGTGATCGCATCGGGGGCTCGCTCCGGGCGGCTGCTGCGACGTCGCCGCGGTGCCGGCGGCTGTGCGAGGCGGTGCAGGTGGGCGCTGGCATTCTCGTCGAGCTGCAGGGCTCGCGCCAGGGCGTCGAGCACCTGCGTCGAGGGATGCTGATCGCGGCCCTGCTCGAGACGGATGTAGTAGTCGGCGCTGACGCCGGCGAGCAGCGCGACCTCCTCGCGCCGCAAGCCAGGCGTGCGCCGGCGCCCGAGATCGCGAAGGCCCACGTCGTCGGGCTGGACGAGCCCGCGTCGTGCCCGAAGGTACTCGCCGATCACGTTCCTCGCAGGCATGCCGTACTGACGATACGACGCCTGAGCCGGCTCAGCGTGGGGCTGTCACTACCAGGATCACGAGATCTCTGGTGCACGCCGGCGATCCGTTCGACACTGCCGCCATGACCGAGAACACGTTGATTCAAACAGGCTTCGGCGCCGACTCCACGATCTGGGACGTTGCCGAGGGGATCGATCTCTCCGACAGGCGCGCGATCGTGACGGGCGCATCCTCGGGCATCGGGATCGAGACCGCGCGAGCACTCGCCGCCGCCCGCGCTGAGGTCACGCTCGCCGTTCGCGACACGACCGCCGGCGAGCGGACCGCTGCGGATATCCGGGCCACGACCAGCAATGAGGCCGTCCGCGTCGTCAGACTCGACCTCGCCGACCTCGACTCCGTGCGTGCCTTCGTCGCCACCTGGGACGGGCCACTGCACCTGCTCATCAACAACGCCGGCGTGATGGCGCTGCCCTCGCGCCGGCTGACCGACCGCGGGTGGGAGCTCCAGTTCGCGACCAACCACCTCGGGCACTTCGCGCTGACCGTCGGGCTGCACGACGCGCTGGCCTCCGACGCGCAAAGGAACGCCGAGGCACGGATCGTCTCGCTCAGCTCGCGCGGCCATCTGCGCTCGCCGGTCGTGTTCGACGACCTGCACTTCAATGAACGGCCGTACGACCCGTGGCTCGCCTACGGCCAGTCAAAGACGGCCAACATCCTGCTCGCGGTCGAGGCACACCGGCGGTGGTCCGCCGAAGGCATCACGGCCAACGCCGTCCATCCGGGCGCGATCTTCGAGACGAACCTCAGTAGGCACATGACCCCCGAGGTGCTCGAGCGGGTGTGGACCCAGGTCCGCGAGCGCCAGGAACAGTCCGGTGCGTTCGGCCTCAAGACTCGTGAACAGGGCGCCGCGACGTCGGTCCTCGTCGGCACCTCGCACCAGCTCGATCGGATCGGCGGGCGCTACTTCGAGGACTGCAACGAGGCGCCGATGCTGGCCGCCGACTTCTCGCCTCAAACCGCGAGCGGGGTCGCCCCCTATGCGATCGACCCGGAGAACGCGGCCCGGCTTTGGGAGCTCTCCGAGCGCTTGATCGCACACACCCGGCGACAAGAGGCAAGCCGCTCGAGGCGGTTGCTCCCAAGATGCTGAAGCAGCAGCGCCTCTGGGGGGGGCGGCCGTTGGTGTTCTTCTGGGACCGCCCGCTCTGACCCTCAGCGTCTGAGATGACTGGGGGAATGGATGCCGACCGATGCCGTGCGTCCTGGATCTGCGGCGGTCCCTATAGTTAGCCATATGGCTAACGATCCGTTCAGGGCGGTCGCGCATCCGGTCCGGCGCGCGATCGTGGAGCGTCTAGGAAAGGGTCCGGCGAGCGTGGGCGCGGCGACGCGGGGTCTCGGTGTGTCGAAGCCGACGATTTCCAAGCACCTTCGGGTGCTCGAAGGTGCCGGGATCGTGGTGCGCCGTGTCGAAGGCCGCCAGCATCAGTTGACTCTGGATGTCGCGCCATTGGTGGAGGCGGGCGCGTGGTACGCGCGCCAACACGCCGTGTGGGAGCGGATGTTCGATGCCGTCGATGAGGTCCTCGCCGAGCGGAAGGGGAGCCGTGAGCGGCGCTGAGTCACGCGACGCGGACGTGATCCGAATCCAGCGGACGTTTGCCGCGCCTTGCAGCGAGGTGTTCGAGGCGTGGACGAGCCCTGAGATGCTTCGTCGCTGGTATCCCCCGGGGCGTGATTGGGACACCCCGGTCGCCGAGGTCGATCTGCGGGTCGGGGGGAAGCTGCGGATCGTGATGCGCAGCCCGGCCGGTGAGAGCTTCGGTGGTGGCGGCGAGTACCGGGAAGTGACACCGCCGACGCGCCTTGTGTTCACGTGGTCGTGGGACCTACCCGAAATCGGGGCTGGTCTACAGCTTGTCGAGGTGGACTTCATCGCTGAGTCGGACGGGTCGACGACCGTCGTGATGATGAACCGGGGGCTGACCGACGAGCACGCGAGGCAATCGCACCGCGAGGGCTGGGAGGGATCCTTCGACAACCTCGCGCGGCTCCTGTCGCGATGAGGCCTTGGCTGCAGCGCGTGGCGCGTGATACCTCGCTGCGTGGCGAGGAGCCCCGCAACCGGTTCGCGCGGTGGACAGCTCGATGGCGGCCACCGACGCCGACGGTTCCAGCGTCACGGTTTCAGGCGACGGGCGAGCCGTTTCCCGACCATTGGCGTGAGTTTCCGGCGCCGTGGCCGCCGCTTGACCCTGCTGAGCGCGAGGCGCGTGCGGCGCTGTGTGCCGCGCTCGAGGCGCTCCCGGAGACCTGGCGCGAGGTCATCCTCGCGCGCGACTCGCCTGATCGCGACCCGGCGAACGTCGGCGGGCGGTTGGAGCTGACGCCCGCGCAGGAACGCGCGATCCTGAACCGCGCTCGGGCAATCGTCCGGGACCGCTTGGCGCAACACCTTGGCCGCCGAGGCGACCAATGAGCGTCATGACGGCGACCCCCGTGGCGCCGCCTTCGCTGGCGCGGCGGATCTTGCCGTTGCAGGTCGCGGTGGGGCTGCAGGGGATCATCCTGTGGGTACCGGTGGAGAAGCTGTTCATGACCCACATCGGGTTCACGGCGCGGTCGGTCGGCGTGATGGCTGCCGCGTACGCCGCGGTCGTGCCGCTGTTCGAGGTGCCTTCGGGGATCCTCGCCGACCGCTGGAGCCGCAACCTGATCCTGGTCTGCGCCAGCGCCGCGCTACTGGCGAGCTCGCTGGTGGGGGGGCTCAGCACTTCCGTGCCGATCTACATCGCGGGAGCGATGATCCTCGGCATCTACTTTGCTCTGAACTCCGGCACCGTCGACAGCGTCGTGTACGACGTCGTGCTCGAGGAGACCGGATCAAGCGATGATTACGAGGCTTGGATCGGGCGGGTGCGGATGGTCGAGAGCGGCGCGTTCGTCGTCAGCGCGCTCGCCGGCGGCGTCCTCGCCGGCTGGACCTCACCACGCCTGACCTACTTCGCATCGATCCCGTTCATCGCGGTCGCGATCTTCGCGTTCCTTCGCTTCGATGAACCCCGACTTCACCGGCGAGCGGAGCCCGTCGCGCTCCGCCGGCACGTCGCGCTGATGTTTCGCACGATGACCAGCGAGCCCGGCCTCCGACAGGTGATCCTGCTCGCTGCGCTCGTCGGACTGCTCTCGCAGACGATCTTCGAGTTCGGGCCGCTGTGGCTCGTGGCGTTCGCCGCACCGGCTGCCCTGTTCGGCCCCTACTGGGCCGCTCTCGTTTCCACGCTCGGCGTTGGCGGCTACCTCACGAGCAAGCTCAACTTCGACCGGCGCGCTCCGACCGCTCTGATCGCGGTTGCCGCGCCGGCAAGCGCGCTCGTCCTGTCTCAGACCCGCTCGCTGGCGGCCGTGATCGCGGCGCAGGCGGTGCTGGGGCTGCTGCTGGCGATCGTCGCCATCCATGCCGGCAAGCTGTTGCACGACGGGGTGCCATCGAACGTCCGGGCTGGCGTCTCGTCCGGGGTCGGGACGTTCTCGTGGCTGCTGTTTCTGCCGTTCTCGCTCGTCGTTGGGGCGCTCACCCGCAGCTACGGCGTGCAGGCAGGGGGATGGCTGATCACCGGCGCCGCAACACTGATCGCGCTGGTCATGGTCCGGTCCGTGCTGCCCCTCGCGGTCCCCGCTGATGCCGAGCCCGCCGCGCGTGCGGCCGACGAGTTCGCGTGCAAGCAACTCGTTGAGATCGTGACCGACTATCTCGACGGCGTCCTCTCACCCGCACTCAGGGAGGACTTCGAGACGCACATCGCCGCGTGCGACGGCTGCGACGAATATCTCCGCCAGATCGGGGCCACCATCCGAGCGCTGCAAGCCTCCCATCTCCACCAGGTGCCGACCAACACCCACTAAGGAGGCCCCAATGCTGCTCGAGAACAAGACCGCGATCGTTTACGGCGGAGCCGGAGCAATCGGCTCCGCGGTCGCACGCGCGTACGCGCGTGAAGGAGCGAACGTCCATCTGGCGGGCCGCACCATCGACAGCCTCGAGCGCGTCGCCGAAGCGATCCGAGACGCCGGCGGCACCGCCGAGATCGCCGAAGTGGACGTGCTCAACCAAGCCGCGATCGAACGCCACACGGCGGGCATCGTCGCCGCCAGACATGGCATCGACGTCTGCTTCAACGCGACCTCCAACGATGACATCCAAGGCAGGACGGTGCTCGACATGCGCTTCGAGGAACTCATGCAACCCGTGACGAAATCGCTCACCGCCCACTTCAACATCGCCACCACCGTCGCACGACACATGGCGCACGGCACAGGCGGGGTGATTCTCGTCATGGCCGGCGGGCGGGAGGCGATCCCCCGCCTCGGAGGCGCACACGTCGCGTGGGCGGCCCTCGCCGGTCTCAGCCGACAGCTCGCCGCCGACCTCGGCCCTCACGGGATTCGCGTCGTCTGGCTGCTCTCACCAGGCTCGCCTGGCTTAGCCGACCATGACCAACCCCCAGCGGAACTCGTCGACGGGCCGCGGCTCCACGCCGCTCCTGGCACCAACGGTCTGCTCCCTCGACACCAGCCCACTTACGAGGAGGTGGCTGACATCGCAGCCTTCATCGCCTCCAGCTCCGCTCGCACAATGACCGCGACCGAGATCAACCTCACCGGCGGCGCGGTCATCGACTAGACCCGCGTGAGGTGCGGCCAACGGTGTCCCAAGCCGCTCGGCGACGGGCCCGTTCTGGGCGATGCACGGACCGGGTCTGGCCGTCGGTCTGCGCCAGCCACATCGCGTGCCCTCAGCCCGAACTCTCTCCACCGTTGCCACCGGACCCGGAACCTCCTCGGCCGCCGCCGCCCCCACCGCCTCCACCAGCTGGGGGCCGGCGGCGGTGGCGGCGGGTCAAACTACGTGGACCCGGTGGCCACCAATGTCACGGTCTCCGACGGGGCCGCCCTCGGCGCTTCCGGCGCGGTGATCGTCACCTACCCAGCGCCCACGTCCACGCCGACTGCCCCCACCGAAGAAGACGAGAAGGGCTTCGCCGCTGTCGACTTCTTGTCCAGGTTCCCGCTCGCCGCATTGGAATGCGACAACACCGGAGTGGTCCCCACCGCCCTCGCGCAGCTCGGCTACGGCGATCTCATCCCCTTCCTCAGCGATGCCTGCAAGGCTGACATGGCACGGCTCACCGACGATTTCTACGTCGTCTTGGATCCGCCGGACACGCGGATCGCCGTCGTCGCCGAGCCCGTAAAGGTCAGCACGAAGGTCAGCCTGCCGCGATGTCGCCAGCGCGGGCGCAGCGCCGTACAGTGCCGACGGCTGTACGCAGCGTTGGTGTCTTACATCGTGTCAGCACGCCAGCTCACGTCGATTGATGATGCCCTGCACACCACCTTTGACCGCCTGTCCAGCGCCGGCAAACCGGCGACGGCGCGGCCGTGGCGCTGCAGCGGCGCGCGGCCGTCACCCTGAGCGGGCGTCTGCAC
>JBAQGP010000063.1:0-2881 GCA_049287845.1 Solirubrobacteraceae bacterium
GGGCCAAGCGCCCGACCGGATGGGTCGTGCCCAGCGGCGAGGAGCTCACCCGCAGCCAGCGTCGCGACGCCGAGGCCCGCGCCACCCTCAAGCCGCTCGCCCCGGGCGAGCGGCCGATGATCATCCGGATCTCGGCGCTCATCGCCGCCGCGCTGGGCCTGGCCAACTTCATCGCGTGGCTCGCGGGCGACAAGATCAACGGCAAGCACCCCGCCGCGGGCGGCATCCTCATCTTCACGGCGCTCATGTGCGCGTGCGCCGTCGGCCTGTGGCGGATGTGGTACGGAGCGGTCCTCGGCTTCATGGCGCTGCTGGCCATCATCGGCACGCTGTTCTCGCTCTACCTGGTGGAGGCGAGCAACGCGCTCGGGTTCATCGTGGCGCCGATCATCGTCGTGATCGCGGGCTACCTCTTCTTCAAGCTCGTGCGCGTGCTGAGCCGCATCCAGATGCCCCAGCGACCCGGCAGCTGATCTTGGCTGCGCTTGGATAGGCTCGTATCAAATGCCTGAATCCACTTATGACTGCGTGATCATCGGCTCCGGGCCCGGTGGCTACGTCGCCGCGATCCGCGCCGCCCAGCTCGGGATGAAGACCGCCTGCGTCGAGTCCGACCAGGTCGGCGGCCGCTGCCTGAACTACGCATGCATCCCCGCCAAGGCCGTGCTGCGCGTCGCCGACATCCTGTCGGAGATCCGGGAGGCCGGCGAGTTCGGAATCACGGTCTCTGACCCGGCGGTCGACTACGCCGGCGTCTCTGAGCGCCGCCGGAAGGTGGTCTCGACGCTCACCGGCGGTGTCGCCGGATTGCTCAAGAAGAACAAGATCGACCTGATCGAGGGCGAGGCCACGCTCACCGGCAAGGGCACGCTGTCGGTCGGCGGCCAGGAGATCTCGGCCAAGACGATCGTCCTGGCCACCGGATCGGTCAAGCGGCCGATCCCCGGGACCCGGTTCGGCGGGCGCGTGATCGGCACCGAGGAGGCCTGGGCGCTCGATGAGTTGCCCACGTCCATGGCGGTCGTGGGCGCGGGCGCGTCGGGCTCTGAGATCGCGTCGGGCTACGCGCGTCTCGGCGTCGACGTGACTCTGTTCGAGGCGCTGGACCGTGTCCTGCCCACCGAGGACGCCGACATCTCCAAGCTGGCCGAGCGCGGCTTCAAGCGCCAGGGCATCACCGTGCACACCAACACGCTGGTCACCGACATCGAGTCGAGTTCGAGCAGCTGCACCTTCAGGCACAGCGAGAATGTCGCCGGCGAGGTGGATTGGCTGGTCATCGCGGCCGGCCGCGGACCCGACGTCGAGGGCTTGGGCCTCGACGTGGCGGGAGTCAAGCTCGGCGAGGGCGGCCTCATCGAGGTCGACGGTGCCATGCGCACCAGCGTGGAGGGCATCTACGCCATCGGCGACGTCGTCCCCGGCCCGGCGCTGGCCCACAAGGCGTCCGACGAGGGCGTGATCGCCGTCGAGGACGCCGCGGGCATGGCCACCCACCCGATCGAGTACATCGACATCCCGCGCGCCACGTTCTGCGCTCCCAACGTCGCGAGCTTCGGACTCACCGAGGCCCAGGCCCGCGAGCAGGGTTACGAGGTGGTGGTCGGCAAGGTCCCCTACGGCGCGGTCGGCGCCGGCACGGTCTACGGCGATCGGACCGGCCTGGTCAAGGTGATCGGCGAGACCAAGTACGGCGAGCTGCTCGGCGGCCACATCGTCGGTGCCAAGGCGACGGAGCTGATCCAGGAGCTGGTCAACGCCCGCGCGCTCGAGGGCGGCTATCCCGAGGTGGCGCGGCTCATCCACGGGCATCCGACGATGTCCGAGGCGGTCATGGAAGCCGCTCGCGCCGCCGACGGCTGGCTGATCCACGGCTAGCACGGCTCACGAGCGTCGCGTGGCTCCGCAGCCCGCACAGCCGGTCTTCTACTACGACGTGGGCCACGCCGCCTGCTACGCGACCGCTGAGCGGATCATGGCCGAGTTACCCGTCGTCCCGGAATGGGAGCCGGTGCACGGCGCCGCGATGGGATGGACGCCGCCCGAGCCGGACCCCGAGGCGCTGGCGCTCGACATCGCCGGCCACGGGCTGCAACCCCTGCGCCTGCCGGCCGCGTGGCCGCCCGACTCCGAGCTGGCGATGCGCGTCGCCACCTATGCCAAGGGAGGCGGCCGCGCAGTGGCATTCTCGCTGGCGGCGTTCCGGCAGGTGTTCGCCGGGGGGCGCGACCTGGGCGACGAGGGCACCGTCCTGATCGCCGCGGCCGCGTGCGAGATGCATCCCACCGCGGTGCTGAAGGGGGCGCGTCTGCGCTCGGTGGGCGCTGCGCTGGATCGCGCGGGCGAGCGGGCGCGCAGGGCCGGGGTGTCGGCGCTGCCGGCGATCCAGGTCGGGTCGGACGTGTTCCAGGGCGATGGGGCGCTGGAGCGGGCAGCCGGCGCACTCGCCGCGTCGGTCCGGCTGGGAGGGGTGACGAGCGGCGCCCGATGAAGGCCAACCGCGTCTTTCACCTCATCGTCGCCCGCGGAGGGCGCGAGCCGGCTTTCATGGCCGACCGGCGGCGTCTGGACCGGATCGAGGTTGTCTCGATCGATGATGGGGAGCTGCTGCTCTACTGGGAGCTGCCCGCCAAGGACGCGACGAGGCTGCTGCGCCAGCTGCGAGCCGACCTGGCCGGGCTGGAGGCCGAGGAGTTCCTGGCTCTGTGGGAGGGCGCCGACGCCTAGTGCCCTCGAGCACTAGCGATATGTTGGACCGACGTGGACGGCTCCAGCACTTCCTCAGCCCCCGCAGGCGTCGCCCTGGAATCGCTCAAGGGCGAGACCACCGTCGAGGAGCCCGACCGCGCCGGTCGGGCCATCGCGCGGCGCAGCGCCGAGA
>JBAQGP010000064.1:0-7926 GCA_049287845.1 Solirubrobacteraceae bacterium
CGGCTGGGCGGAGCGGTGGTGATCCTGGTCGGCCTCGTCGCCGTCGCGGCCGGCCGGTTCTTCGTCCTGCGCGGCGGGCCGGCCAAGCGGCACACGGCGTCGACGCCGGTCACGACGACCGCAGTCCCGGCGGCGAGCGCGACGTCGACGGCGACCGGGTCGACCCCCACGACCTCGACCTCGGGGACGAGTGCCAAGGTGGTGGCGCAGATCAACCTCTCGCCGCCGTCAGCCGACAGGAAGAGCAAGGCGGCGGGGATCGCGGAGGTCCTCAACGAGGGCAGCACCGACGGCGTCGCCATCGTCGCCCAGAACGTCCCGCCCAATGCCACCAAGCCGCCCAACGCCTACGCCGTGTGGCTGTACAACTCCCCCACCGACGCCAAGATCCTCGGGTTTGTGAACCCCGGTGTCGGCAAGACCGGGCGCCTGTCGACCGCCGGTGGGCTGCCCACGAACGCCTCGCACTACAGGCAGCTGATCGTGACGGTCGAGACGACGGCGACGCCCAAGCAGCCGGGGTCGATCATTCTCCAGGGCGCGCTGACGGGCCTGTAGCGGCGGGTCGAGGATCCGCTGCCATATCGGCGTCAGCCCACGATCCGCGCCAGCCCGTCCAAGGCCTCGTCGAGCCTGGCCCGGGTCGCCCGGCGCAGGAGAAACCCCCCGGTGCGCGAGTAGCCGCGCAGCTTCTGCTGATGGGAGATCGTCACCTCGGTCCCGTCGGGCACCGGGTCCAAGCGCACCTCGATCACCGAGGCGCTGAGCACACGCTCAAACGGCGTCCCGGCGACTTCCTGCTCCCATGAGCGCGTCGCTGGTGCCTCTGACACCACGACGCGAAAATCAGCCCGGACGGGGCGGCCGCGCCTGGTCTTGAACACCTGGGTGAAGCGGTCGCCCTCCACCCCCTCCACGCGCTGGACCCCGGGCCACCAGCGCGGCAGGTGATGTGGGTCAGCGATCAGCGCCCACAGCTCCTCCGCTGAAGCCGACAGCGTGCGGCTGCGCCGGGCGGCGGCCACGCCGCCCTTACTCGGAGTACTCGATGAGCGCGTACACCTCGTGGGGAGCCAGCCGCGCGCGCCCGCCCAGGAAGGTCAGCTCCACCAGAAAGGCGCAGCCGACGATCTGGGCTCCGAGATCGGCGACCAGCTCGCATAGGGCCCGTGCGGTGCCCCCGGTGGCCAGCAGGTCGTCGTGCACCAGCACACGGGCGCCGTGCGCCAGCGCGTCGGCGTGGACCTCCAGGGCATCGATGCCGTATTCGAGCGTGTACTCGGCGCTGATCGTCTGCGCGGGCAGCTTGCCGGGCTTGCGCGCCGGGACGAATCCGGCGCCGAGCTGGCGGGCCAGGGCCGCCCCCAGGATGAAGCCGCGCGCCTCGGCGGCGACGACGAAGTCCACCTGCGCCGCCTGCACCCGTTCGGCCAGTCCGCTGACGGCGGCGTCCAGGGCGCCCGCATCCAGCAGGAGCGGGGTGATGTCCCGAAACAGGATCCCGGGCCTGGGAAAGTCCGGGATGTCGCGGACGAACGCGCGCAGATCCAGGGTCGTCATGATCGACGCTGGGTGTGGGCCCCTGCGATCAGGTCGCGATCTTGCGCAGGTCGCGAATGAGGAGCAGGTGCTTGAGGTGGGTGGTGACCGACGCCAGGTTCTCCAACGCCTCGATCGCCTCCTTGCGCCGCTCCGGGTTGCGCGAGCGCAGGGCCGGGGCGAGGATGCTCTGCAAGAGCTGCGCCTCCCGGTCCGCCGAGGTCCGGAACACCCGCAGGTTGCGCCCGCCCACGCCGTAGCGCGCGAGCTCCGAGACCGCCCTGATGATCTCGCGCTCGGTCTCGTCGTAATACTGGACCCCCCCGCGATTCTCGCCCTTGACGACGCCGAACTCCACCAGCTCGCGCACGAGCTCAGGCGCGGCGCCGGTGTCCTCCACCACGTCCTCGAGCGAGTACAGCGACCCGGAGTCGCGGACGCGGACGCCCGCCAGGCGCGGGCCGGGGCGCTCACCGGTGGCCGGGGGGAGCGCGTCATCGCGCTCGGCTCGCCCACCGGCAAGCTCCTGGCGGATCACCCGCAGGGGCAGGAACTCGTCACGCTGGAGGCGCAGGATCGTGCGCAGCCGGGCGATGTCTGACTGGGTGTAGAGCCGGTAGCCGCCCTGCGTGCGCCGGGGCGTGACGAGCTTCTGATCCTCCAGGTAGCGGATCTTGGAGATCGAGATGTCGGGAAACTCCTGGACCAGCGCCTTGCACACCGCGCCGATGGTCACGGCCTTCTGGCGCGGGCGCTGCTCCTCGGGCTCGCGCGGCTCGGGGATCTCCAGCTCGGGTGCGGGGGTGTCGGTGCTCATCAGCGACTGAGGAAGGCCAGCTTGTACTTCCCGATCTGGAGCTCGTCGCCGTCGGTCAGCCGGTGGGAGTCGATGCGGCGGCGATTGACATAGGTGCCGTTGAGCGAGCCACAGTCGTCGAGGTGGTACTCGCTCCCGCGGCGCACGATCACCGCGTGGTCGCGTGACACGGTCACGTCGTCGAGGAAGACGTCGCTCTCGGGGCGCCTGCCCACAGTCATGCGGTCACCCTCGAGGGCAAAGCTCTCCCCAGCGCGACCGCCCCCCGCGCGGATGACCAGCGCGGCGCCGCGACGGACGACGTCCCCGAGCTCGACGACCTCGAGCTCCCCGGTCTCGCCCACCTTGTAGGTGGCGGTCGAGACGCCGGGCGACGGCTCACTCTGCGCCAGGAACGCGCCGCAGCGCTGGCAGTAGCTGGCGCCGTCGTCGTTGGCAAATCCGCACTCAGGGCAGTGCTGGGCCATCGGGCCGGACGGGCGCTATTCCGGCTGGTCGGCCGGCACCCTCCCCGCAAGGATGTCGGTCAGCTGCTGAACGTCGGCACCGGAGATGATGAGCTCCCCGCCTTCATCCTTCTTGCGCAGGCGATTGACGAGCTCAGCGCGGAGAATGTCGATCTTGCCGTGCAGGATCCGCCGCCGGTAGGAGATCTCCATCTCCTCCTCGGTGAGCTGCTTGATCAAGTCCTTCAGCTCCTGGTCGGTCAGCGACCCGAGATCTGGAAAGGTGTCCATGCTGTTCGTCCCTCTCGTGTGTAGATTCGCGAGTATAACCTCGTCTCCCGGAGGGTCAAGCTGAGCTTGAGACTCTGGCCGCCCGCCCCGAGGCGGCTCTGACCGCCTGATCTGCACGTGCGAGCGCCGCGTTCAAGCCCCGTTCTCCGCAAGCTTACGCGCCTGCCGGACACCGCTGCGGACATACAGAGCACTTGCCAGCAGCGCCAGCGCCAGGCCGACGTAGAGCATGATCAGCGCCAGCCAGTGCACGGAGGCCATGGCGAAGAACGGGGCGGCCATCGTCGGCGCCACCCCGACGCGTCCGGCCCAGTTGATCGTGATCTCCACACCCCGTGAGAGCCCGTAGCGGCTGAGCGCCAGCATGAACAGCTCCCGCGCGACGACGACAGCGATGGCCCAGCGCGGAAGCAGCGAGAAGTTCCAGCACACCACCATTCCCGAGACGACCAGGAGCCTGTCGATGATCGGGTCGAGCAGTGCGCCGAGGCGGCTGTACTGGCCGGTGAGGCGCGCGGCGAACCCGTCCAGGTAGTCCGCCCAGCCGATCGCTGCGAACAGGATCGTGGCCGCGGTGGAGTGACCGTCGCCGCTGGAGAGGGCCAGGATGAGGAACACAGGGATGGCGGCCAGTCGCGCGAACCCGATCGCGTTGGGGATGGTCCACGGGTGAAGCGGCTGGTCCGAGCGCGTCTGGACGGGCGCCGGGCCGGACCGATCGAGCCCGAAGAGTCGCCGTTTGGTGGTGCGAGGGCTCACGAACGCTCTCTCAGGCTCTCCGGGCCGCGCGCCGGACGTCGAGCTGCTCACGCCACCGGCGCGCGCGCCGTCACGCCAGCTCCCGCCACAGCTCGGCCACTGCCTCCGCCGCGCCCTCCACCGGAACGGTGCGGGCCTCACGCCCGCGCCGCACCTGTACCTCGATCTCGCCGGCGGCGAGCGTGCGGCGCCCGACGGTGAGCCGCACCGGGCAGCCCAGAAGCTCGGCATCGGTGAACTTCTCCCCCGGCCCGGCGTCGCGCTCGTCGTAGAGCACGTCGAGCCCGGTGGCCTGAAGGTCGCGATACAGGGCGTCTGAGAACGTGCGCTCCTCAGAGCCGGGCTTGCCCAAGGTCACCAGCTCGACGTCGAACGGCGCGACGTTGCGCGGCCACGAGATCCCCTCCTCGTCTGCGAACTGCTCCACCGCCGCGGCGGCGGTCCGGGCCGGCCCGAAGCCGTAGGAGCCCATCCAGACGAGCTGGGATTTGCCGTTCTCGTCGAGGTAGCTGGCGCCCAGCGGATCGGAGTAGCGGGTCCCGAGCTTGAAGATGTTGCCCACCTCGATGGCCGGCTCGATGCGGATCGGGCTGCCGCCGACCGTGTCGCCGGCCACGACCGTGCGGACGTCCACGGTCTCGAAGTTGAAGTCGCGGCCGGGCTCCACCCCGCGCAGGTGGGCATCGGGCTGGTTGGCGCCGACCACGTAGGACCCGGTGCCGTTGGCGGTCACCGCGGCGTCCAGGAGCACGGGGAACTCGGCCCCGACGGGGCCGATGTAGCCGGGTGGCCCGATGCGCTGCTCGATCTCGTCGGCGCGCGCGGCGCGGAAGGGCTGGCCGAGGGCGTTCTGGAGCTTGATCTCGTTGACGCGGTGGTCGCCGCGGACGACGATCATCTTCATGGCGCCGTCGTCGATGATCACCGGGAAGGCCTTGAGCGTGGCCCCGGCGGGGATACTGAGGGAGCCAACGAGCGCGTCGATGGTCGTGGCGCCCGGCGTCTGGACGAGCTCCGGGGCGGCGAGGCCGGCGGGCAGCGTCACCGGCTGGGCCTCGGCCGAGGCGACCTCGACGTTGGCGGCGTAGCCGGGGGCGAGGGCCACGTCGTTCTCGCCCGCCGCGCACGGCGCCATGTACTCGTCGGCGCCATGTCCGCCCATCATCCCGACGTCGGCGGCGACGCGGTACCACTCCAAGCCGCTGCGATCGAGCATGCGCGCGTAGGCCTCGGCGTGCTTGTCGTAGGCGACGTCGAGCCCCTCGCGGTCGCGGTCGAAGGTGTAGGCGTCCTTCATGATGAACTCGCGGGTGCGCAGCACCCCGGCGCGCGGCCGCGGCTCGTCGCGCTCCTTGACCTGAAAGTGGTAGAGGATCAGCGGCAGGTCCCGGTAGGACCTCACGGCGGCCGCTACGTGTCCGGTGACGATCTCCTCGTGGGTCATGGCCAGGACCATGTCGGCGCCCTTGCGGTCCTTGAGCTTGAACAGCTCGTCGATGCCGTAGCGCCCGGTGCGCCGCCACGGCTCGGCGGGATGCATGACCGGCATGAGCATCTCCTGGCCGCCGATGGCGTTCATCTCCTCGCGGACGATCTGGACGATCCGCTGGTGGATGCGCCACCCGGCGGGCAGCCACGACCACAGTCCCGCCCCGACCTGGCGGATGAGCCCGGCGCGCACCATCAGCTTGTGCGAGACCGCCTCGGCATCCGAGGGGGGCTCGCGTTCGGTCGGCAGGAAATAGGTGGAAAGCAGGGTCACCGAGGCCCAAGCGTACCCACCTGCCGGGTCCTCCAGCGTGGAGCTATGTTCTGATAGAACGCTCGCAACTTGCGGCCCAGATAAGGAGCTTTGTGATGGCGTATTCCGTACCGTCCCTCCCCTACGACTACAACGCGCTGGAGCCCACCATCGATGAGGCGACGATGAAGCTCCATCACGACAAGCATCACCAGGCCTACGTCGACAACGCCAACAAGGCGCTGGACGGGACCGAGTGGGCAGACAAGGACGTCGTCGAGGTCCTCAAGAACCTCAGCTCCCTTCCCTCCGACAAGCAGGGCCCCGTGCGCAACAACGCCGGCGGTCACTACAACCACTCGCTCTTCTGGGAATGGATGGCGCCGAACGCCGGCGGCGCGCCTGACGGCGCCCTCGGCGACGCGATCAACTCCGCATTCGGCTCCTTTGACGACTTCAAGGCCCAGTTCAAGGCAGCGGGCGTCGGGCGCTTCGGCTCCGGCTGGGCCTGGCTGGTCCACGACGGCTCGGGGCTGGCGATCGTCTCCACCCCCAACCAGGACAACCCGGTCTCGGACGGCAAGACCCCCCTGCTGGGGATCGACGTCTGGGAGCACGCCTACTACCTGAAGTACAACAACCGGCGTCCGGACTACATCGACGCCTGGTGGGACGTGGTCAACTGGTCCAAGGTCGCAGACGGGTTCTCCGCGGCCGGCTGAGCGTCGTTGAGGGTTCGGGCCTCGGCGTGGCCGGCGGAGCACCGTCGGCCGCACCGGGGCCCAAGACGTTTCAGACGACTGGCTATCAAGTAGGGGGTTGGGGCGCTTCCGGCGTTCGCGGCGACCTCTCGGCGGGACTTGTGGTCGATAGTGCAGGAAATAGCTGCAAAATCCGCCACACCCCCCGGCGGGCACCGCCCACGCGACAGGCCCAGCCCTGCTAGGCCCGCGTGAACCGCCGCCCGGCCACCGGCGACTGCGCCTCGTCGAGCCGCACCCCGTCCTCGACGCGCCGCATGATCCCGCCGTTCTCCTCGCCCGCCGCCGCCGCCTCCATGGCGGCTATGCGCTCGGGCGTCATCGCCGTGGCGTCCTCGTTCGAGGCCAGCCACTCGCGGGCCTCCGCGGCCTGCGTCTCGTCGCGCACGACCTGCTTGCCGCGCTCGTAATAGCGGTCGATCTCCCCGAAGAGCTCGTCGACCAGCCGCTCGGTCGGAACCTTCTTCAGCGGCTCGCCGCGCGAGTAGATCATCCCCATGTCCTTGGCGCCGGTGATCCCGAAGTCGGCATGGCGGGCCTCCCCGATGCCGTTGACCGCGCACCCGAGCACCGAGACCTCGATCGGGTCGTCGTAGGCCTCCAGGCGACGCTCGACCTCGGCGACGACGCTGTCCATGTCGAACTGCAGCCGGCCGCACGTCGGGCACGCGATCAGGACCGGGCCCCGCTCGCGCAGCTTCAGCGCTTTGAGGATCTCCCAGGCCACCTTGACCTCCTCCTCGGCGTGGAAGGTCGAGAGCGAGATCCGGATGGTGTCGCCGATGCCGTCGGCCAGCAGCGTCCCAAGCCCCACGGCGGATTTCAGCGAGCCCGACCACTTGGTGCCGGCCTCGGTGACGCCGAGGTGCAGCGGATACGGGATCCGCTGCGACAGCAGCCGGTTGGCCGCGATCGTGTTGGGCACCGACGTGGACTTCATCGACACCTTGAAGTTGGTGAAGTCCAGGCGCTCCATCAGCGCCACGGTCTCCACCGCGGCGGTGACGAGCGCCTCGACGGGGTTTGAGTACTCGAGCTCGCGCAGGTGCGCGGGCAGCGAGCCCGAGTTGACGCCGACGCGCAGCGGCGTGCCCAGCTCGCTGGCGCGCTGGGTCACCTCGGCGACCTTCTCGGGAGGGCCGATGTTGCCGGGGTTCAGCCGCACGCAGTGCGCGCCCGCGTCGAGTGCCTTCAACGCCAGCGTGTGGTTGAAGTGGATGTCGGCGATGACCGGGATGGGCGAGTCGCGCACGATCGTGCGCAGCGCCTCGGCGTCCTGCTCGCGTGGCACCGCCACGCGCACGATGTCGGCGCCGGCCTCGGCGACGCGGCGGATCTGCGCCATCGTGGCCGCCAGGTCGGCGGTCTCCGTCTTGGTCATCGTCTGCACGGCGACGGGAGCTCCGCCGCCGATCAGCACGTCCCCGACGCGGATCTGGCGCTGAGAGGGCATTGCCCTCAGTGTAGAGCGGGCTCTCGGGCTAATCCGCCGGGGGCGGCGAGGGGGCGGGCGGGGACGGCGTCTCCCCGGGGCGATCGTCGTCGCCGGGCCCGCCGCCGGCAGTGCGGCGC
>JBAQGP010000065.1:0-2538 GCA_049287845.1 Solirubrobacteraceae bacterium
CTGCTGGTCGAGGCCGGCGCCGCCGACTAGCGGAGCTCGGGGGCGAGCAGCCGCTCGAGCCCGCGCTCGAGGTCGGCGTTGCCCACCGGCCGGACCTCCAGCGGCAGCTCCAGCCGCTCAGCCGCCGCCTCGGCGCACCGGCGTGTCGCCGGCGTCGGGCGCTGAGCCAGCCACACCACGCGCGTGTAATGGGCGAAGTAGGTGTGGCGCAGCTCCGGCCACCGGTCCAGGCCGAGCTGGCGCACGACAGTGTGCTCGAAGGTGCGGGCGAGGAAGTCGGTGAGGAAGTAGGTGCCCGGCTCCTCGGCGAGCGCCTGCTCGACCTCGTCGCGGCTCAGGACGTCGTAGCAGGTATCGCCGGCCAGGCGCTTGACGCCGGTGTCGGACAGCAGCTCGTCCAGCGCGCCATAGGTCCCGCAATCGGCGTAGGCGACGGCGACGACGTCGTGGGTGGCCAGCGCGTCGGCCACCGCCCCCGGGATCTGCTCGGGGCGGTTGTGCAGCAGCGCCGGCACGGGCACGACGTCGATGTCCCAGCCCCGGCGCTGGGCGATCGAGCGCACGTCGAAGGCCAGGGCCCCGCAGGCGACGACGGCGGCACGCGTGGGGCGCGTGGGGCTGGTAACGCTCATCCTGGGAAGGCGAGCTGGTCGATGAACAGGTCATTGAAGTCGGCGCGCCCGGACAGCTCGACGTATTCGACCTCGCGCAGGATCGACGCGGCCTCGGCGCGCTCGCGCAGCGACAGCGCCGCGATCTTCGCGCCCTCGCC
The DNA here is from genome assembly GCA_049287845.1 of Solirubrobacteraceae bacterium. Classification (GTDB taxonomy): domain Bacteria; phylum Actinomycetota; class Thermoleophilia; order Solirubrobacterales; family Solirubrobacteraceae; genus Palsa-465. The sequence goes on from JBAQGP010000065.1 coordinate 773, forward strand.
GGCGACGTTGCCGGCCGACACGATCCGCGGGAGCGCGAGCTTGGGCACGAGCCCGATGCGGACGGCGCTCAGCGGGGTCAGGTACGCGCCGAAGCTCCCGGCCAGGAGTACCTGGGTGATCTCGGAGGGCGCAACGCCGAGCTCGCGCAGCAGGATCTCCCAGCCGGTGGCGATCGACGCCTTGGCGAACTGGAGCTCGCGGACGTCGCGCTGGGACAGGAACACGGAGCTGGCGGGGTCCTCGCCTCGCCAGTGCAGCACGAACACCCGCTCCTCGCCGATCTTGGTCAGCCGGTCCGACAGCCCCGGGGCGAAGCGCTCGGCGGCATCCTCATCGGGAATGAAGCGGCCCGAGTGATCGAGCAGACCGCTGTGGACGAGCTCGGCCACGGTGTCCACCAGCCCCGATCCGCACATCCCGATCGGCTCGGCGTCGCCGATGACGTCGAGGGCCAGCCCGTCCTCAGTGATCCGGACGCCCTCGATGGCACCTTCGGCGGCACGCATCCCGCAGCGGATCTGCGCCGCCTCGAAGGCCGGCCCGGCGGGCGCGGCGGTCGCCACGACACGGTCGACGGAACCCAGGGCGATCTCCGAGTTGGTGCCCACGTCGATGAACAGGCGCAGGCGGCGGTCGCGGGTCAGGCCGGTGGCGAGCATCCCCGCCACGATGTCGCCGCCGACATAGGCGCCCAACGACGGGAACACGAACGCCGGCGCGCGCGGATGCACGACCGCGCCGAAGTCCGCGGCCGACGCGGGCGGGAACGTGTGGGTGGACACGACGAAGGGGGCCATCGACAGCGGCTCGGGGTCGATCCCCAGCGCCAGCTGCATCATCGTCACGTTGCCGCAGACGGTGATCTCGTAGACCTCCTCGGGCGCGACCTCGGCCTCGGCGCAGACCTCGGCGGTGAGCTCGGCGACCGTCTCGTGGGCGCGGTCGCGCAGGGCCTGCAGGGCGCTGGAATCCATCATCGTGGCCGAGATGCGCGTGATGACATCGGCGCCGAAGGGCTGCTGGCGGTTGAGCATCGACCGCACCGCCAGCGGCTGGCCGGCCTCGAGATCGAGCAGGGTGGCCACGACCGTGGTCGTGCCGAGGTCATAGGCGATGGCAAAGCGGCGCACCGTGGTGTCACCGGGCTCGACCGCGATCAGCTCCTGATCGCAGACCACCGCGGTCACGTCGAAATGGGCCTTGCGCAGGACGCCGCCCAGCTCGCGCAGCAGCTCGAGCGAGGCGTAGGGCTCCAGGTCGTCCAGCCCGTCGAGCACCCGCTGCAGGTCGGGGCGCTGGTCCTCCATCGTCGCCTCCTCCAGCACGAGATGACGCTTGACCACCGACGGGCGCAAGATGACGTGGCGCCCCACGCCGACCAGCGCGGCCTTGGGCCGGGTCTGGAGCGGTGGCACCTCGATGACCAGGTCCGAGCGCGCGCCGGCGCGGCACGCCAGCCGCCACCCGTCGCGCAGCTCCTCGGTGGTGAACGCGCGCGGGTCCACGCTGGAGACCGGAACGTCGCCCGAGAGCACGCGCACCTTGCACTTCTTGCAGGTGCCGTGGCCGCCGCAGGTGGAGTCGATGGCGATCCCGTTCCAGCTCGCGGCGTCAAAGACCGGCGTGCCCGAGGGCACGCGCACCTCGGCGCCGTCGGGCAGAAAGCGCAGGCGGACGCGCTGGGCGCCGTCGTTGGGAGCGGCCAGCTCCTCGCGCTCGGACGGGCGTCGCTTGGGGGAGGCGGCGCTCATGCCGCATTCGCGGC
>JBAQGP010000066.1:0-2008 GCA_049287845.1 Solirubrobacteraceae bacterium
GCGCGAGCGCGGCGGCGCTGAGAAGAAGGGCAGGTTGCTTGAACATGGCGGACGTCTCCTTGGGTGTGTTCGTTGTCTGCCGGGAGGACCCGGGATCAGGTGAAGGGCGCGTGCGTCCTCGGCGAGCAAGACGCCGGCGACCTTGTTTCCTTCCCCGCCCGCGGTCTGCTTGGATGCTACGGGCACCGAGCAAAGGAGCAACCTGATGACCGCTACCACCCCGCGGGAGATCCGCCCCCATGACTTCCTCGGCATCGACGACATGCTCGACGACGAGGAGAGGATGATTCGCGACACGGTGCGGGCGTTTGTCACCGATCAGGTGCTGCCGCACGTCGGTGATTGGTTTGAGGAGGCGCGGATCCCGATGGAGCTGGCGCCGGCGCTGGGCAAGATCGGCGTGCTGGGCATGCACCTGGACGGTTATGGCTGCGCGGGGGCCAGCGGCACCGCGTACGGCCTGGCGTGCCTGGAGCTCGAGGCCGGAGACAGCGGGCTGCGCAGCCTGGTGTCGGTGCAGGGTTCGCTGGCGATGTTCGCGATCCACCGCTGGGGCTCTGAGGAGCAGAAGCTCCAGTGGTTGCCGCGGATGGCGGCGGGGGAGGCGCTGGGCTGCTTCGGGCTCACCGAGCCCGACGCGGGTTCAGATCCGGGGGCGATGCGTACCCGGGCGCGCCGCGACGGCGATGACTGGATCCTGCATGGCTCCAAGATGTGGATCACCAACGGTTCGGTGGCGGAGGTCGCGGTGGTGTGGGCGCGCACCGAGGACGGCATCCGCGGCTTCCTCGTCCCCAAGGGGACCAAGGGGTTCACCACACAGGACATTCACAAGAAGATGTCGCTGCGGGCGTCGGTGACCTCGGAGCTGTTGCTTGACGACGTGCGCCTGCCCGCGTCGGCGATGTTGCCCGAGGCCACGTCGCTGGGCGGGCCGCTGTCGTGTCTGAACGAGGCGCGCTATGGGATCGTGTGGGGCGCGATCGGCGCCGCCCGCGCCTGTTATGAGGCGGCGCTGGCCTACGCCAAGGACCGGACGGCCTTCGGGCGGCCGATCGCCGCGACCCAGATCCAGCAGCAGAAGCTGGCCATGATGGCGCTCGAGGTCAACCGGGGTGCGCTGCTGGCCCTGCATCTCGGGCGGATGAAGGACGACGGGCGGCTGCGCCCCGAGCACGTGAGCATGGGCAAGCTCGGCAACGTCAACGCGGCGCTGGAGGTGGCGCGCAGCGCCAGGCAGGTGCTGGGCGCCAACGGCATCACGCTCGAGTATCCGGTCATCCGCCATATGAACAACCTCGAGTCGGTGGTCACCTACGAGGGCACCGCCGACGTGCACGCCCTCGTGGTCGGCCAGGCCATCACCGGCATCAACGCCTTCCGCTGACCCCGCGTCGCTGATTTCAGTACGGTCCGGCGATGGCCGCTGACGAGAAGCCCGTGGTCGGCGTCCCGGCCGGCGAGACGCCCTCCTATGAGCTCGAACTGGAGGACATCGAGGTCGGCGACGGCGACGAGGCGGTCTCGGGCAGGGTCGTCGAGGTCCACTACGTCGGCGTGTCGTGGCAGACCGGCAACGAGTTCGACGCGTCCTGGGACCGTGGCGACACATTCAAGTTCAAGCTCGGCAAGGGCCAGGTCATCGCCGGCTGGGATCAAGGGGTGCAAGGGATGAAGGTCGGCGGCCGGCGGCGGATCACGATCCCGCCGATGCTCGCCTACGGCAAGCGCGGCGCGGGCGGAGTGATCGGCCCGGACGAGACGCTCGTGTTCGTCGTCGATCTCATCGCCGTTCGCTAGGCGGCCGCTGACGCGAACGCGCTCGGATGAGGGACCACCAGCCGGTCCGCGTGGCTGGTCGCCCGGATCGCCGACCCTCATCCAGGCCCGGACGATCCGCGACGCACGGCGGCGAGCGCGGCCGTGAAGGCCCAGGGGCACGCCGCCCGCGCGATTCGCGCCTACGCGGCGATGTGCCGCGAGTTCCGGCGCCGCGACGGCCTCTACC
>JBAQGP010000067.1:0-6241 GCA_049287845.1 Solirubrobacteraceae bacterium
GCCTGACACCGTGCGCACCCGCGGAGCGCAATGGGAGGACGCGCAGGCCGTGCTCGCTCTGCTGGTGGCCCGCCACACGGCGGATCTCGGCCTCCCGCTGTTTCGGCTGGAGGAGGTGCAGGACGAGTGGCGCTCCCCCGACGTCGACCTGCACCGCGACGTGCTCCTGGTCGAGATCGACAGCGCGCTGGCCGGCTACGCGATCGTCCACCGTCCCGGCGCCTTCGCCGTCGTCGCCCCCGACTACGAGGAACAGGGGGTCGGCGCGTGCCTCCTGGAGTGGGTGGAGCGACGCGAACGCGAACGCGAGCCCGACGCTCACCGCCAGATCGCCGCCTCGAGCAACACCCGCGCGCGCGAGCTGTTCGAGCGCGCCGGCTACCGGCAGGTCCGCAGCGTCTGGCGCATGGCTCGGGCGCTTGACCGCGGTGTCACCGTGGTCGACCCGCCGACGGGCATCGCCCTGCGGCCGCCGGACCCCGAGCGCGACGGCCGGGCGCTGCACGCCCTTGACGAGGAGAGCTTCAGCTCGAGCCCCGACTATGTCCCCGAGTCCTACGAGATGTTCGTCCAGGATCACCTCCGCGCCCACGATGTCGCCCCGGAGCTGAGCCTCGTGGCGGAGGACGGCGGGAAGATCGTGGGCTTCCTGCTCGCCCGCCGCTGGCAGCATGAGGCCTCCGGCTACGTCGATCTCCTCGCGGTCGCCCCCGGCCACCAAGGGCGCGGGATCGGCACGGCTCTGCTCACGCGCAGCTTCGCCGCGTTCGCCGACGCCGGCCTCAGTCAGGCCCAGCTCGGGGTGGCGTCTGACAATCCCCGCGGCCTGCGCCTCTACGAAGCGGCCGGGATGGGCCCGCGGTTTCGCTTCGACGTCTTCGAGCGCGCCGCGAGATCGGCGGGCGGCTAGCCCCGCAGCCGCGTCACGAGATCCCGCGGACGCATCGGCTCGGCCAGGAGGAACCCCTGTGCACGCTCGCAGCCCATCGCCCTCAGCGACACGAGCTGGGCCTCGTTCTCGACCCCCTTGGCGGTCACCGTGGCCCCGAGGGCCGTGCCCATGCTGCTGATCGCGGCCACGACGGCGAAGCTCGCCGCGTCGCCGGGCAGGCCCGCGAGGAATTGGCGATCGATCTTGATCGCATCGACCGGACGCTCGCAGAAGCCGAGGAGGGACGCGCTGCCGGCGCCGAAGTCGTCGACGGTGAGGCGGACGCCGAGCGATCGCAGCTCCTCGAGTGTCCGAGCGGTCACATCGTCGCCGTGCATGAGGGCGCCCTCGGTCACCTCCAGCGTGAGCAGCTCCGCCGGGAGGTTCGCGTGGGCCAGCGTCTGATAGACGGACTGGGCGAAGCCCACCTTCGCCAGCTGGTGCCCCGAGACGTTGACCGCGAGCTCGAGGCGGCGGCCCGTGAGCTCGGCGATCCGCACCGCGGTCTCACAGCTCTCCCGCAGTGCCCAGGCTCCGAGCGGCACGATCGTCTGCGAGTTCTCGGCGAGGGGAATGAACTCCCGGGGCGAGACCTCGCCGCAGGTGGGCGACGTCCACCGCGCCAGCGCCTCTATGGCGACGATCTCGTTGCGGGCCAGCTCGAACACGGGCTGGAAGGCGAGCGTCATCTCGTGGCGCACCTCGGCCTCGCGCAGCTCGCGCGTGAGCGAGACCCGGCGGCGCTCGGGCAGGCCGTCGCCGCTGGCCTCGAAGAAGAACGAGTAGCGGTCGCGTCCGGACTGCTTGGCGCGATACATCGCGGTGTCCGCACGGCGCATGGCCTCCGCGGCGTCGACGTCGCCGTCCACCAGCGCGATCCCGATGCTGGCCGTCACCGCCTTCCCGTCCAGGCCCCGCAACGGCGCTGAGGTGGCCTCCAGCAGGCGCGCCGCGAGGGCCGCCGCCTGCTCGGCGCCGGCGACCTCCTCGGCGATGGCGACGAACTCGTCGCCCCCGAACCGGCCGACGAAGTCGTCGGCGCGCAGCGCCGGACGCAGCCGCTGGGCGACCTCGCGGATCATGTCGTCGGCCCGGTCGTGACCGAGCGTGTCATTGAGCACCTTGAGCCCGTCGAGGTCGACGAACAGGGTGGCCACCTTCGACGCGTGCCCGGCGCGGCCCAGGGCCAGCTCCAACCGCTCGAAGATCGCGCGGCGGTTGGGGAGCCCGGTCAACCCGTCGTAGCGGGCGTCATGGATGAGCCGCTCCATCGTGCGGTGACGCTCGATGGCTATCCCCGCCAGCCGCGCGCCGTCCTGCATGAGCGCGATGTGCTCGGACAGGGGCGCCCGCGGACGTGGGCCGTAGAGCGCGAAGGTGCCCAGCACCAGACCCTCGGCGCCCTTGATCGGCATCGACCAGCAGTGGCCGAGGTTGCAGCTCGCCGCGAATTCGCGGACCGGGGTCCACTTCGGGTCGGTCGACAGGTCCTCGCTGATGGTGAGCTCGCCCGACCACGCCGCCGATCCACAGCTGCCGGTGTTGGGCCCGATCACCACACCGTCGATGGCCTCCAGCCAGCCGGGCGGCAGCGACGGGCCGGCGCCCGGGTGCAGCGTGCTGGACTCGCGATCGAGCAGCACGACGCAGGCCATCACCGAGGGTTCGTACTCCTCGATGCCCTCCACCAGTTCGCAGAGCACGTCGCGCAGCAGAGCGTCGCGCGCGATCAGGTCGTGCAGCCGGTTGTGGGAGGCCACCAGGTTGCGGACGCGGGCGGTCTCCTCGCGCGCCAGGCGCAGCGCGAGCTCGCCGTCCGGCTCATCGCGCGAGGCGGGCTGCTCGTGGTCTGTCAGCACAACGTTGATCACACCCCAAGAGATCGGCCGCCGCGTGAGCGACGTTTAGCGATGGGGACCTCCGTTGGCCGGATTCCTGTGAGTCAGCGCGACTGAGCCGGGTCGCGAGCCCACCACTGCCTCGCCCGTCATCTCCGCATGTGGCAACTCTCATGGAGCGGGCAGGTTCAGTTGCGGATGGATTGCGCCGATACCCGGAGGTGTGGCGCCCAATGGACCGCCTGGGGGTGCGCCAGCGAGTCCCATGCTCACATCCACCCGACATCCACGCCTGCTCCAGATCGCCTTCGCGGCGATGGGGCTCACGATCACGTTTCACGCGTCCCAGGTGCTGCTGGGCTTCGGTGGGCCCGGCATGAGCGCGTTCGTCGGCAACTGGGTCTACACCGCCGCCGAGATGATGGCGGTGGGCATCTGCGCCGCCCGGGTATGGCGGCGGCGCGAGGACCGCTGGGCCTGGGCCCTGATCACCTTTGGCCTCCTGACGTGGACGGCGGGAGACCTCGTGTGGACGCTGTGGCTCGACAACCTCGCCCACCCGCCGTTTCCGTCGATCGCCGATCTGCTGTACCTGGCGATGTATCCCGCCGTATACGCCGCGCTGATGCTGCTCATCCGCGCCCACCACGGCAGCGTCGCCACCGAGCAGTGGCTCGACGGCGGCGTGGTCGCGCTGGCGCTTGCCGCGGTCGGCGCGGGGCTCGTTCTGCCCACGGTGCTTCAGGCCAGCGATCCACGACCCATCGCGGACGCGGTCGACCTGGCCTACCCGCTGGGCGACCTGACCTTGCTGGTGTTCGTCGTCGTGGCCTTCGCGCTGTCGTCGTGGCGGCCGAGCCGGATGTGGGCGTGCCTGGGCCTCGGGCTGGCGCTCTCGGCCATCGCCGATCTCGTCTTCACCTATGTCGAGGCCAACGGGACCTACGTCGCCGGGACCATCCTGGACACGATGTGGCCCGCCGCGATGGCGATGTTCGCCGTCGCGGCGTGGCAGCCGATGCGTCGCCGCGCGAGCGCGCCGGCGGTCTCATTTGGCGTGATCGTGCTCCCCGCCGTGTTCGTCGCGGTCGCGCTGGGGGTGCTCGTCGACGCCGCGTTCACCCACATCACGCCGACCGCGGTCGCGCTGGCCGCCGGCGCGCTGATCATCGGCATGGTGCGCGCGGTGCTGACCTTCATGGAGAACGTCCGGATGCTGCGCCACAGCGCCGAGGACGCGGTGACCGACGGACTCAGCGGCCTGGGCAACCGGCGGCGGCTGATGCGCGACCTGGACGAGGCCGTCGCCGATGCCGACGCCGATCATCCCCAGACGCTCGTGTTCTTCGATCTCGACGGCTTCAAGCGCTACAACGACACCTTCGGCCACGCCGCCGGCGACTCAATGCTGGCGCGGCTCGCCGCCGCCCTGAGGGCGGCGATCGGTGATGGCGGACGGGCCTATCGGCTCGGCGGCGATGAGTTCTGCCTCCTGTTGCCGGGACGGTTCGCCGACGACGACGCGCTCATCGGTGCCGCGACCGTCGCCCTCACCGAGGAGGGCGACATGTTCCGCGTCAGCGCCTCGCGTGGCCTGGCCACGGCTCCCGACGAGGCGGCCACCACGACCGCGCTGCTCCAGCTCGCCGATCAGCGCATGTACGCCGCCAAGGTCCGCACCAGCCGCAGCACCCCGCCGCGCACCCACAACGTTCTCATGCAGGTGCTGTCCGAGCGCAGGCCCGATCTGCACCGTCACGTCTACGAGGTCGGCAGGCTCGTCCGCGACCTCGGGCGCGACTTCGGGCTCGACGCCGATCAGCGCGACGAGCTCCTGCGCGCGGCCGAGCTGCACGACGTCGGCAAGCTGGGCATCCCCGACGCCATTCTCGACAAGTCCGGCCCGCTCGACGAGGACGAGGGACGGCTGATGCGCCAGCATACGGTGATCGGCGAGCGGATGCTCAACGCCGACCCCGTCCTTGCGCCAGTGGCGCGCCTGGTCCGGGCCAGCCACGAGCGCTGGGACGGCGCCGGCTATCCCGATGGTCTGGCCGGCGTCGCCATTCCCCTGGGCGCGCGGATCATCGCCGCCTGCGACGCACTTGACGCCATGACCGCTGACCGCTGCTATCAGGCGGCGCGGTCTGTGCCCGAGGCGCTGGCCGAGCTGCGCCGGTGCGCCGGGACCCAGTTTGACCCCGAGGTCGTCGCGGCGCTGTGCGCGCGCGTTGACCGCACGGCGGCGCCGGTCGGGCACTCAGGCCACAGAGCGGACCACCCGGCTGTGCTCCCGCATGGTCTCCAGCCCGTCCTCGCCGGGCTGGCGACCGAACCCGCAGTACATGGCGACACCGAAGTCTGAGAGGTAGCGCGAGGCGGTGTCGTGGCGGCGCCTGAGGCCCGAGACGCCGTCGATGGGCAGGACGATGCCCAGGAACACCCGCGCCGGCCCGGGATCGAGGTCCACCAGCGGCCGGAAGAAGCTGCGGTCCTCGCTGCGCAGGTAGCGGGGTCCGGCTAGATGGAGCCAGTCCACGGTGCGACCCGAGTTGGCCACCGCGAAGTTGGCCATGCGGACGAGCAGCGCGTAATCGCGGGCCTCGTACATCGGCCACTCCGGGAAGGTCCCGTAGCAGAGGTGGTAGCCGACCAGGACGTCCTCGGGGATGAGCGGCGTGAGGGTCGTCACCGGGCGCGCGAAGCGCTCCCACGCCCCCTCGGAGGTCCACGCGAGCACCCCCTCGATGTCCTGCGTCTCGTAGGCGAGGTCCCATTGGATGGCCAGCTCCCGCGGCGGGATCGCGTCGGTGAGCCGCCGAAGCTCGGCGGCCACCAGCTTCTCAAAGCCGCGCTCGGCCACCGGGTAGTCAGAGGCGAAGTTGGCCTTGAACGCGTTGAGCGCGCTGGAGGGGAACGGCAGCCCGACCTGGAAGCGCACCTGATCGGGGATGACGCCGTCGGCCTTGAGCTGCGCGAATTCGCGGTAGGAGGCGATCGCGTCGTCGATCCGGGGCCAGCTAGCGAACTGCAACTCGGTGACGCCCGGGCGCAGGCCGAACACCGGTGTCTCATAGGCGTGGCGCGGGATGCCCGTGGGAGACTCGGTCTCCTCGACGACGACCACATCAGGGTGCGGACGTGCGAGCCGCTCGCGTTCGTAGCCCACCCAGGCGGCCCGAGCGCCGGTCTCGCCGTCAGGCAGCGCGAAGACCAGGTCGCCGAACAGCTCGGCGCCCGAGCGCAGCGCGCCGTCCGTGGACGGCGCCGGCAGGCTGCCGACGAGCAGGAGCCGGCTGTTGACGCGTCGGTTCATCGTCGGGCCAGAGCATCGCACAGGCGCACCTCAGCCTTCGAGCACCTCGGACAGGTCGAGCCAGGATGCCTCCAGCCGGTCGCGCTCGGATGCCAGCGCAGCGAGCTCCTGGGTGAGCTCCCCGAGGCGCGGCGCGTCGGTGGCGGCCTCGGCCAT
>JBAQGP010000068.1:0-4212 GCA_049287845.1 Solirubrobacteraceae bacterium
GCGCAGCATGGCGGCGCGCCGGAACGCGTCGGCGAGGCGCGGATCGCGGGCGGCCTGGGCCGCGGCGGCGATGGCGGCGTCCAGCTCATCCGGGGTCGACTCGGCGATCTCGGGACCGGCCTGGCCCGTGCGGGGGTCGACCCCGTGCAGCGTGGCGGACATCGGTTAGGCCGGCTGGGCGACGGGCGCCGTGCCGAGAACGTGCATGGCATGAGCGAGGATCTCCTGCTCGGCCTCAGTGAGCGGCAGACGCGGCTCGCGGCACAGGCCGCCGTGGAAGCCGACCTGGTCCATCGCCCCCTTGAAGTACTGGACGAGCTTGGGATCGAAGTCCAGGCGCGCCAACGGCAGCATCCGCTGATAGATCTCGCGCGCGCTGGTCAGGTCGCCCTCGCGGCAGGCGTCGTACAGCTTGACGCAGTCGGCGGGGATGACGTTGGCCACGCCCGAGACCCAGCCGGTGGCCCCGGCGCAGAAGCCCTCCAGCGCGAAGTCGTCACCGCCGACCACGACCTCGAAGTCGTCGCCCGTGGCGCCGATGATGGCGGCGATGTTGCGGGTCTCGCCCGAGCACTCCTTGACGGCCACGACCGCCTCGACCTCGTTGCCCAGCCGGGCGATCATCTCGACCGACAGCTCACCGCCGCTGGCGCCGGGGTTGTTGTAGGCCATGATCTCCAGGCCGGTGGCCTCGCCGACGGCGGCGAAGTAGCCTGCGATCTCCCGGAAGTCCCCGTTGTAGTTCAGCGGGGGCAGCATCATCAGCGCGGTCGCGCCCGCCTCCCGGGCGGCGAGGGCGTAACGGGTCGCCACACGCGCGGTGGGTGCGGCAATCCCGGCCAGCACCGGCACGCGCCCGGCGGCCGCCTCGCAGATGGCTCCGATCACGAGCCCGCGCTCCTCGAGCTCGAGGCTGGCGCTCTCGCCCATGGTCCCCGTGGCCACCAGCCCGTGCACGCCGCCTCGCACCAGCGCGTCGACGTTGGCTGCGAGCGCTTCGAGGTCGATCGTGTCGCCTTCGGCGAACGGCGTGGTCACGGCGGGGATGATTCCGGGGAAGCGCATGCAGCTCCTGAGCGTAGAAGGCGGGGACCGCTGCGGCTCTGTTGCGCAGCGGACGTCGGCTCATTTTAAGATCTCATGTGCGCATGGCCACCGTCGCCCGCTATGAAGCCGTCGACTCCCACACCGAGGGGATGCCGACGCGCGTGATCGTCGACGGGGTCGGCGAGCTGCCGGGGGACACGATGCTCGAGCGCAAGCTGCGTCTGGAGCGCGAGCACGACGAGATCCGCCAGATGCTCATGAACGAGCCCCGCGGCCATGGCGCGATGTCGGGCGCGATCCTCCAGCCGCCCTGCCGCGCCGACGCGGACTGGGGCGTCGTGTTCGTCGAGGTCAGCGGATACCTGCCGATGTGCGGCCACGGCACGATCGGCGTCGCCACTGTGCTGGTTGAGACCGGGCGGGTCCCGGTGACCGAGCCCGAGACGATCGTCCGCCTCGATGTGCCCGCCGGCCTGGTGCAGGCGCGGGTCCAGGTGGCCCACGGCAAAGCGACGAGCGTGACGATCCGCAACGTGCCGGCGTTCGTCCACGAGCTCGACGGCGAGGCCGGGGGCATCGGCTACGACATGGCCTTCGGCGGCAACTTCTACGCCATCGCCGACGCCGCGGCGGTGGGGCTGCGCGTCACTCCCGAGAGCGCACCCGCGCTGATCGCGGCCGGACTGGAGCTGATGGCGGCGGTGCCCGAGCCGGTTCACCCCGAGAACGACGCCATTCGCGGCTGCCATCACGTCATCTGGACCGACGAGCCGAGTCCGGCCCACCCGCCCGCCGACGGCTGCGCCGCCACCGCCATTTACCCCGGCTGGGTCGATCGCTCCCCGTGTGGGACGGGCACGAGCGCGCGCATGGCCCAGCGCCACGCCCGCGGGTGGCTGGACCTGGGCGCGCCGTTCGTGCACGAGTCGATCATCGGCACCCGCTTCACGGGACGTCTGGTAGGGGAGACGACGGTCGGCGGGCGCCCCGCGGTGATCCCCGAGATCACCGGCCGCGCCTGGATCACCGGCACCGCGTCCTACGTGCTCGATCCGGCCGACCCCTTCCCCAGCGGCTTCCGGATTGGCTGACGTCCTCGTCGTCGGCGCGGGGATCTGCGGCGCCTCGGCGGCTCACTTCCTGGCGCAGAGCGGGTTCGACGTCCTGGTGCTCGACCGCGCCGGGGTGTCTGAGGGAACGACGGGGCGCGGGGAGGGCAACGTGCTGGTGTCCGACAAGCTCGAAGGGGTTGAGCGCGACATGACGATCGTGGGACGCGAGCTGTGGCGCGATCTGGGCGAGCGTTTCCCGGCCGCGCGCGTGACCCGGAAGGGCGCGCTCCTGCTCGACCACCCGGAGGGGGAGCCCGCCCGCGAACTCGAGCCCTCCCTGGCGCCCGGGATCCGCTGCGTCCTTGAGCCCGGCGACCTGCAGGTCGACCCCGCAGGCCTGGCGCGTGCCATGCTCTCGGACCTGGCCGTGCGCACCGGCGTGGCTGTCACGACAGTTGAGCCGGGGGCGGTGCGGACCGACTCAGGCGAGCGCTTGACCGCGCGCCACGTCGTCGTGGCCACCGGGCCGTGGGCTGCGGATCTGACGGGGCTGCCGGTGGAGCCGCGCAAGGGTCAGCTCGTCGCCCTGGCCGCGCCCCCCGGCATGATCCGCCACAAGCTGATCGAGGCGGCCTATATCGCCGCCGCCGCCAGTGGGGAGCCGGGTCGGATGATCGCCTCGGTGATTGAGCAGACCCTCGACGGAAACGAGGTCCTGGTGGGCTCCAGCCGCGAGCGCGTCGGCTTTGACGATCGCATCTCGGAGGCGGTGACACAGGCGATGATCGCACGGGCGTCGCGGTTCGTGCCCGCTCTGGCCGACCTGCCGGTTCGGCGAGCGTGGTGTGGCTTCCGTCCGTGGCTGCCCGACGGCCTGCCCGCCGTCGGCGCCCTGCGCGACGGCCTATGGACCTCCTGCGGTCATGAGGGGTCAGGGGTGGCGCTGGGCCCGATCTGCGGTCTGCTGCTCGCTCAGCTCGTCAGCGGTGACGCGCCGGTGTGTGACCCCGCACCCGTCGACCCTCGGCGGTTTGCCTGATCGCTGGTTGGGGCGCGGGGTGGGCGGGTATCTCATGTGGGGGAGACAAGACCCCGAGAGAGGGAGGTAGCGATGTCCACTGCCGTCATCATCGTGATCGTGGTCGTCGTGATCGCGCTCCTCGTCGCGATCGTTGCACTGCCGCGCATGCGCGAACGCGCACGGATCAGAGGCCGGGAGCGCCGGCTCGACGAGCGCCGCGAGCAGGTCGTGACCGAGCACCACGAAGAGGCCGCCGAGCGCCAGCGCCGCGCGGAGGTCGCCGAGCAGCGCGCCCGAGTCGCCGAGCAGGAGGCCCAACGCGAGCGTGCCGCTGCGCGGGCCCGCGAGGAGGAGGCTGCGCTGCACGAGCGTGGGCTGGCCGACCACGAGCTGATCTCAGAGGACGAGCGTGACGAGTTCGCAGGTACGTCAGCGGTGCCGGACGACACTGACGCCACGGGCCGCCGGGAGTCGACGGGCGCCCGGGAGTCCACGGCCGCCCGGGAGCCCACGGACCCGAGAGCTTCCTAGCGGATCGGGGGCGGCGCGCCCTCGGTGCTGGAGACCAGCCCGGGGTCCCAGTCACAGATGGTGCACGCGTGCCGGAACGCCTTCTGCGCGAACTCGAGGGCGGCGTCGTGCGGATCCGGTGCGGTACACACGTCGTTGAAGTCCAGGACGTACTCCCCGAGGGCCCCGTCCCACCGCGCCGCCGCCGGCGAGAGGGTGGCGGCGGCGAAACCCTCGGGGAGGGGATGGGCGTAGGCGTAGAACGCCGCCTTGGGGTAGCGGGGGTCGCCGGGCCACCAGCCGATCGCGATCTCCTGAGAGTCCATCGCGTTGCGCATGATGAAGTCAGATGACGGCGGGTCCGCCGGGCGACCGGAGAACAGGTTGACGGCGAGGTCGAACGACCCCCACCACGCATTGACCGGGGTACAACGGCCGCGGTAGGGCGCACGAAACGCGGCCAGCACGAGCGCGACACGCGTCGCCGCCGCGAAGTACGTGTGCACCTGGCCCGGGTCATAGCGGGCATGGTCCTCATCCTCGTCGAGCGGCACCGACCAGGGGACCTCCTGCGGGGTCGGG
>JBAQGP010000069.1:0-8366 GCA_049287845.1 Solirubrobacteraceae bacterium
TCGAGACACTCTCATCCGGTCGGCCGCTTCCGGCCCGCAGCGGCGGCCTCGGCACACCTGGATCCGCACCCGCCGTGAAAGCAAAGCAATCCGCACCGCGACCCCCGCGGCCCCCTCCTCATCGCCAGATGCGCGTCCGCCGCGACTGCTAGCTCGCGCCCCACCGTCGGCAAGCACGGGCAGTGACCGACGATCGCTTTGCGTCTCGGAGACGCTAGAGCCTGGCGCTTGGTTGGCCACGAAAGGACTCAATGGCCGATCGGTGCCGGGCGACTCCTTTAGACAACGGCCGGCGGCAAAGGCCTTGGGCGACGATCGGCAGAGCTCCCCCGGGCGTCGCTTGTCTACCCCTTACTCCGCTTCGCGAACGGCACGACGTCGATCCGTGCCCGCAACGACCGAACGAGTCGGATGACGGTCTCTGGACCACCGCTGTTACTGTCGGCGCGTCCATCACGTTCCAACCTCTGGTGCGCCTTCAGGTACGCATCGCCAGCCTCGTCGGTAAGCCCTTGGAGAATCCGGGAACTCAGGCGTGCTGCTTCCCCTGGTTTGCTCGCCAACACCGCGTCGGTCACGGTTGTCAGCGAGATCAAGGTCGCGTGTCCGGGGTCGGCAAGGCCCATCGGACTCGGGCCGGTGAGCAGGACGAGGCCTCGCTCGGATGGCAACGAGTCGGGCATCCAGGTCACACCCTTCGGGTTCGCATGCACGCCGTGGCTGGCGATTCGGTAGTGGGGCCGAAGAAGGTCGGCGCCGACGCTCTTCTCGATGGCCTTCACCGTCACCCTGTCCTTGACGTACTGCGGGTTCTTGGCGGCTAAGGCCGCCTGCGCCCAGCCGTAGTCCTCGCCAAATCGCTTGCCGTACTTCGCGATGACCGCATCGCGCTCAGTCTTCGTGGCCTGCTCCTGTTCATTCTTGTAGGGCGTCTCGCCGAGCGCGGTCGCGTGTGTCTGAAACTCGCGCATCGCCTTCCACGTCTCAACGGCCTCGTGAGCGAAGTAGCGCTCCGCGCAGTCATCACCGTGTTCAAGGATGAAGTCGGCGACGACGGCGACCTCGTGCAGGGCGCGCCACCGAGCCATCGCCGCCTGCCCGTAGCCTGCCTTGAGCAGGACGAGCACCTCCTCGGCGATCCGGAGGGCTCGTGCCTGCAGCCGCGCGAGCACCTCGAATGCGTAGTCGCGGACCCCGTCGGGCGGGACATGCTTCTCATAGTGGGCCTCCCCGAGCTCGTGGGCGACGCGAATTACCATCTCAGACAGATCGAAGGCGCGTCCCCAGTACTGGACGACTCGCCCTTCGAACTTGACCCTGAACGCTTGTCGCTCGGCGAGCATCGGTGGTGAGTTCTGCGTGAGGGTGTCCACGATCAAGTCCGCCGAGTTGTCTATCGCCTCCCCGATCGCGGTCGAGACCTTTTCGCTCAGTGCGTCATCCTCGCCAAGCTTGGCGACTTGTTCCGGAGTCAGCTTCGCGAGCGCCTGGTCGAGTGCCTCGTCCAACAGGTCACGCATCCACGCGTCGAAATCGTCGGGCCCGTCGCCAGCCACAGCCTGACGGTACAACTCGCCGAGGCGGACGTTCCGGAATCAAGAACCGGGCAAGTGAGCGATGGCCAAGCTCCTAGCGCAAGCGCCCGGACGTCGGTCGTGGTGCCGCGACCGCCTTCTGCATAGGCAAAACGCCGGCGCTGCCCCTTGCCTCGTCGGCCCTGCAATCGGCGACGAACGCGGCTTTGGCGGCCCGGCATTGCGATAGTGGCGAACCAGCGCGCGGGACCTGCAGCGAGGAAGCCCGGCTGGTCAGCAGCGCCGTCTGCTTGGGTCGCCTCAGGCTGGCAGCGGATTTTTTCTTGCCCGCGAGGGCGTGCGGAATTAGGATCCGTCATCGGGGCCGAATAGTGGTTCGTACGGGACGGAGGAGCGATGCAATCCAGAGTGAGGTTCGGCTTGTCGATGATCGGGTGCGCGGTCGTGGTTCTCGTCGCGCTCAGCGCCACGGGCGCCGCGGCGAAATCGTCCGCCAAGAAGCTGCGGATCAACTGCTCGGCCACCGCCTACAACGTGGATTACCCGAAGCTCTCGGGTCTCGCATTCGGACAGCTGAAGTGCACGAAGCCGTTTGGTGCAGGTGTCCAGCAGGCGCGCAACACAACGACAATCGTCGGATCGACGGTGCACGTGAGCGGCTCGTTCAAGAATTTCTTCGACGACGGCACGACCTCAGGAACGGTGAAGATGAGCGGCCCGCTCGGACAAGGCACGCTCACCGTGAAGGGCTCAGCGACCATTACCGGCGGCACAGGTGCCTACAAGCACATGAAGGGGACCGGCCCAGTGAGCTGCACGACGATCGACAACGGCAAGACCTTCCACTGCGTCGTAAAGGGCACGGCGACTGCCTGAGCCGCTGGGCTGCCGGGTTGGTGACGGAGCGAAAGCGCGTCTTGACCCTAGCGTTAGCCTGCACCTCCTGTTCGCCAAATCCGCTACCCCAGAGCCTCGGCGTCGCCTAGGCACGAGGACCGGCGGGGACCCCCACCCAAGCGCCCTGCATTCGGCGACGTTGGGGTCTGCGACGAGCGCGTGCAGCAGCGTGCCGTCGCGATATGACGGTGCTCGTAGATCCTGCACGAGCACCGTCATCGCGATCGCGAACACGCCATCGCTGAGCGTTTAGGCGCCGGTGGTAGCGCCGGCGCAGTCATCCACCGGCGGGCGCTTGGTTGGCGCCGGGCTACCGAGCGTCGGTGAGGGGGCTACGGCTGAACGATGAGACCGAGCTGCTGGAGAACGGTGACGCCATCGTCAAGCCCGAGTTCCTCGGCGATCATGCCGTCGAGGACCTTGATCACCGTGGTCCCGGTGAACTGCATCTTCTTGCCCGAACCCGCGGGCAGCGAGCCCACCGGGAGGTCGTCAAACGCGGGGCCGGTGTGGGTCCCGCCGCCCTGCCATTGCCCGACGACGTAGTCGCCGTCGGCGATGAGGTCCGCGGTCCCGGCAAAGCCGAGATCGGGAAACGCCTCGCGGAACTTCAGTGCGAACTCGCGCACCTCGTCGCGGCCGCGCAGCGGCTCATGCAGCGAGTACTCAAAACGGATGTCGGGCGCGGCGAGCTCGTCGATGACTCCTGGGTCAAAGCTAGGGCCCCAGAAATCCGTGAACCAACGGGCCACGACTGCCTTGTTGTCTTCAGTGGACATGCGGTGCTCCTTACTGGTTGGTGGTTGCACGACGACCGAGCGGCGGTGATGGCTGCGCTCGGGGGCGAGGGCGCGCCCCTCGCGGGCGGCTCGGGCCTCGCTCGTGGCCAGGTCGGCTGAAGCGTCGCCGTCAATCGAACAGCCGCAGAGCTCGCAGCGGTCCGGTGGAGCGGCATGGACGTTCCCGCAGAAGCAAGCGACGGTCCAGCTCATCGTCTCCTCCGGTCGTTCGTAGATGTGGCCGCAGTCACGCCGTCGGCCGGTTTGCTCTTCTGGCGGATGAGACGCTGCGGGGCGAGCTTTTGTGAGGTCGCGAGGTGAAAGCCGGCGTCGCAGGTCACGCCGCCGCTGGTCAGTGACACTCACGCGGCATCACCAGGACGGGCACGCTCGTCGTTGATCGCTCCGCCACCTCGGGCTGCACACGCTCGCTCGAGCGAGCACTTCTCCCGTGAGCGGTCTCGAAGGCTACGAGCGCTTCCGGTGCGCTACGGCTGACGTGACGGCAGCCGATACCGGCGACGCTTCGCGACATCTCGATCGGCAGGGCCGCGCGCGCGATCGCATTCGCCAAGAATCCGACCGCCGCACCGCGCGGCCGCGCTGTCCGACGTAGCGAACTGCATAGGTATCGCGGCCTTCCGTCACATGTTCTTATGCGCCCCGCTATCGGCGATAACCGGATCTCCGAATCGCCGGCCCGAGCGATCGCTTTCGTCTGCTCGCTGGCGCCCCAGCGGACGAGCGCTTGGCCACGGACTCGATCGCGAGGTTGTCCTCTTGGTGAACTGACGCGTGGCGCAGCTTAAGCGGCCGGCACGCCCATACCCTCAGAGCCAGGCAGGGCAGTACTGACACGAAACGCCCTGGCAACGAGCTGGGCATCTTCTGCTCTTGGAGCGAAGTGCAGGTAGCGCATGGTCGTCTGGATGTCGGCGTGGCCCATCCACTCCTGAACTCGCCGGACATCTGCGATGCCGATCATCCGTGTCCCAAACGTATGGCGCAAGTCATGGAAGCGCAGCTGTCGCAGGCCGCCGCGGCGAAGCGCGCCCTTGTATCGCCGGCGCAGCGCGGAGCCATCGAGGTAGCGACCGGTGTCGCCGACGAAAACCAAGTCATCGTCGCCCGTCCAATGTTTTCGCTGCCCGAGCCGCGCCAGCGCTGACGCGACGTCTGGCGCCATCGGGACGGCGCGTACCTTTCCGGACTTGGGTGTTGTCAAATGTCCCGCGTAATAGCTCGCACATACCCGGACAGCGCTTGCTCGGAAATCGATGTCGCGCCATCGCAGTGCGATCAGTTCGCCCATTCGCAAGCCGGTGAAGGCTGCCGTCAGAAACAGCGCACCGTCCTGATCAGTGGCAGCGGCTCGCACGAGCGCCCACACCTCCTCAGGGGAATACACCTGCAAGTCGCCGCTGCGCTCGATCGGCGGCTTCTCCACCTCGGTGACCGGATTGGACTGGAGGCCCCATACCTTGCGCGCCCGCCGGAAGATGCCGTTCATCAGCACCAGCGCCTGCCTCCGCGTGCTGGATGCTTGCGTCATCGAGGAAAGCCAGTCTTCGATCGCCTGCGACTTGATCGACTCGATCGGAATGTCGCCGAACCGGGGCAGCAGGTGCGATCGCACCATGATTTGATAGCCGGCAACCGTCGAGGGCTTCCGACGCCGGTCGTGCTCGATATATCGGAGCCACTCGGCTGCCGCATCGGCGAATGTGGCGCCCGACATCACCATCTCAGGGAGGACGCCCCGGCGGGCGTCGTCCAGAGTGTTGCGGAGCCACGCCTCGGCGGTGCGCTTCGTGAAGTAGCCCACAGCCGGCCGTCCTCGGTCAGTCCATGCGGGTCCCAGCTTCTTTTGCACTTGGCGTCCATCAGGCAGCCGGTATTTGGCATACCAGACGGGCCCACGCACCCGTTCGACCCGGAAGACATGCCCCGTCGGCACGCCAATCGGCTGCGAATCTCGGGACATATTGGGGACATGGTTGCTCTTTTGCGCGTGTAGGTCAAGAGCAAAGCTGGCGATTTGCAGCTACTTCACAGAGCCCGCCGGGGGACTTGAACCCCCAACCCCTTGATTACAAATCAAGTGCTCTACCAATTGAGCTAGGCGGGCGCGGCTGTCCCCAGTCTGGCAGGCGCCCCTCAGGCAGCGCTGCGCTCCTGCTCTCGCTCCCACCAGTCGATCGTGTCGGCCATCGTCTGGCGCAGCGGGATCGTGGGCTCCCAACCGGTCAATGCGCGCAGCCGGGCGGGGTCCCCGCGGAGGTCCATGACCTCGCTGGCGCGGACGCGCGTGGGGTCGACGGTGTGCCGGACCTCGATCGGCGCGAGGAGCTCGGCCAGCAGTGCCACCTGGTCGCCCGCGGACACCGAGCGGCCGGTGCTCACGTTGAAGACGCCCCCGGCCGCGCCGGGCTTGCCCGAGACCAGCGCCTGGGCCAGCAGCCGGTAGGCGCGCACGACGTCGCGGACGTCGGTGAAGTCCCGGCGTGTGTCGGGGTTCCCGGTGACGATCTCGAGCACCGGGACGCCGGTGCGACGGCCCTCGGCCGCCTGAGAGGCCAGTGAGGACAGCAGGAAGATGGGGAGCTGTCCGGGACCCGAATGGCTGAACGGTCGGGCGCGCGCGATCTTCAGGCCGTACGCATCCGCGTAGACCTCGGCGAGCATCTCACCCGACATCTTGGACACGGCATAGGGGTTGGCCGGACGTGGCGCCTGATCCTCGCTCGCGGGCAGCACCTCGGGGTTGCCGTAGATCTCGCAGGTGCTCACCCACACAACGGGTGGGCCGCCCGCGACGTGGCGCAGCGCCTCGAGCATCCCGACGGTGATGGCGTCGTTGTCGCCGAGGGTCCGCGCCGGGGACTCCCACGAGCGCCCCACGGAGGTCAGCGACGCCAGGTGGTAGACCAGCTCCGGACCGGCAGCGCGCACCGCCTCTGTGACCGCGTCGGTGTCGCGCATGTCCACGGCCACCCCCTGTCCGCAGCCCTCGGGCACCAGCCCGCGGCGCGACAGCGCGACAACCTCGTCACCGGCCTCGGCGCACTGCCGGCACAGCCACGTGCCGGCAAACCCGGACGCGCCGGTGATCAGGACCCGCATGGCGCGTCGCTGTCCGCCGCGGTCAGGGCGAGTCGTGCACGGACACGGCGTGCTCCAGGGAGCCGTGGCCGTTTGAGGAGTATTGGGTTTCGGGCTCGGGCGGCTCGGCCTCGGGCTCGGCGTTGATCCGCCGCTCCAGCTCGCCCAGCACCATCCCGAACAGGAGGTGGCGCCAGGCGGCCTGCAGGTAGGCCACTCGGTTGCCACGCAGCTTCGGTAGCTCGCCGCGGGCGGGATGCAGGCGGTCGGTCAGCGCCACCAGCGGCCACAGCGCGACGTGCTCGGTGAGCGCTGCCACCGGTCCACGCAGCTTCGGCGACACTGGGATCGCCGGCGCGACGTTGGCGTACACCGCTCCGAACAGGGCGCCGTCGGCCATATGGATTCCGAGGCCGATCGGGAGCCATCCGGCATCCCGGGTGAGGGCCTTGCCCAGCAGCTCGACGTCGTCGTAGCGGCTGGAGAAAACCAGCTTGTCCAGCGGTTGCTGGAGCGCCCATACCGCCGCGGCCACCGCGCCGCTGACGGCGCCACGAAGGGTGCGGGTGGGGTCCAGGCCGGGACTCACTGTGCTCTGCACTGTAACGGGCGGAGGCCCACTGGGTACCGCATTGTGCGATGGACCACGACCGTTATTACCGGAGGGCGCGCGAGAAACGAGCCAACCTGCTCATCTACGGATTCGTCCGCGTCACGTTCCAGGCCTTCTTCCTCGTCTACTTCCGCTTCAAGCGGATCGGGCGCGAGCACATCCCCAAGCACGGGCCGGTGATCATCGCCTCCAACCACCGCAGCTTCCTGGACCCGTTCGTCATCGCGTGCATGGCGCGGCGCCCGATGTACTACGTGGCCAAGAAGGAGATCTTCCTCTACAACCGCCTCCTGGCTTGGGTGCTGGCGTCGCTGGGGGCCTTCCCCGTCGCCCGGGGCGCGGGCGACGCGGACTTCATCGACACCGCCAAGGCGATCCTGGCCCGGGGCGACATCGTGCTCATCTTCCCCGAGGGGACCCGCACACGTCCGGGCTCGCTGGGGCAGCCCAGGCGGGGCGTCGGGCGCCTCGCGCTGGAGACCGGCGCCCCGCTGGTGCCCGTCGCCGTGCTCGGCACCGAGGCGATCCGCAAGGGCTGGCGCATCCGTCCCCACAAGGTCAAGATCCGCGCCGGGCGGGCGCTGCGCTTCCCCCAGGTCGCCAACCCGTCGATCGAGCTGGCGGGCGCGGTCACAAACCGCATCTGGCCGTGCGTCATGCTCCAGTGGGAGTGGTTGGGCGGCCTGCCGCCGGTGCGCCGCGTGGCCATCGTCGGCGCCGGAGGCTGGGGCACGACGCTGGCCGTCTGCCTCGCCCGCGCGGGACTCGAGGTCGATCTCGGCTGCCGCACGCAGGAGCAGGCCGAACGGATCCAGGCCGCGCGCGAGAACGAGCGTTACCTGCCCGGCGTTCCGCTGCCCGACGCGGTGCGTGTGCTGCGCGCCTCCGACCTCAGCCTGGAGGGCTCAGACATCGTCTGCCTCGCGGTGCCGGCCAAGGCGCTGCCGGCCGTGATGGCCGCGCACGGCGGCCGGATCACCAGCCGCGCCGGCGTGATCGTCGTCTCCAAGGGCGTCGTCCCACCGCTGGGCACGCTGCCGTCGGCGTTCGCGGCGGAGCGCTGCAAAGCTCGCGCCGTGGCCGTCCTGGGCGGGCCCGCCAATGCCAGCGAGATGCTTGAACACGGTGGCTCAGTGGTCCTGGCCTCGCTGGATCGCGGCTTCACCCGCCAGCTCAAGGACATCCTCGCCGCCGTCAAGCTGGACGTGCTCGTGAGCAACGACGTGACCGGCGTGGAGCTCGCCGGCGCCGCCAAGAACGTCGCCGCTCTGGCAGCGGCAGCCGCCGCCTCGCAGGGGGGAGCCAACATCGCCGGAGCCGCGGCGGGCAAGGTGTTCGCTGAGATCGACGCTCTCGCCCGCGCCCGCGGCGGGCGGCCCGAGACGTTCGCGGGCGTTGCCGGCGCGGGTGCGCTGGTCGCCAGCGTGGTCGACAGTGCCT
>JBAQGP010000070.1:0-2088 GCA_049287845.1 Solirubrobacteraceae bacterium
GCCATGCGCCGGGCCAGGACGATCCAGCCGGCGGCCGCCGCCGCCAGCACGCCGGCGAGCACCACCGCGGCGACCAAGCGCGACTGCGCGCGGGGGGTGATGGCGTGGGCGGTCATCGCGGCAGCGCCTCACGCCGTCGCGAACTCGTCGTGGCGGCGCATCCACGTCGGGTAGGCCGGCTCGCCCTCGTCGCGGCCACGCGGTGTCCGGTCCAGGATGCCGTAGTAGGTCATGACCACCTCCAGGCCGCGGGCGGTGCTGGCGTAGGTGAGATAGACCTCGCCGTCGTGGAGCGCGAACACGCTCAGGCCCGGGCGCTGCGTCATGTAGCCCGCCGGGTCGGTCCCGCAATCGGCCGCGTTCTGCGCCACGATCGCCGGCGCGTCGGGTACCCAGGCGCTCGCCTGCTCATGGCTGAGGGAATGCTCGAAGTCGGCGTTGAAGTCGCTCTCGTAGCTGGACGCCCAGGTGAAGTTCCAGCCCAGCCGCTGCTTCTCAGCCACCAGCTTGTGCACCGGCGCCTGCGACACGCAGATCATCGTCACGTCGCGCGCCTTGAGGTGCTCGAGCACCCCGTTGAAGCTGTCGGCGATCGAGGAGCACACCGGGCACCCGGCGTCGTAGTCGGGGCCGAACATGAAGTGGTAGATGACCAGCTGCGACCGGCCGTCGAACAGCTCCGGCAGCGTCTTGGGCCCGTCCTCGGTCTGCAGGGTGTAGGTCTTGTCCACCGGCAGCCACGGCATCTCGCGCCGTGCGTAGGCCAGCTCGTCGGCGAGGTGGGTGTGCTCCTTCTCGCGCACCAGCAGCTGCTGGCGGGCGGCCAGCCACTCCTCACGCGTCGCGATCGTCGGGGTGCTCATGGTGTCTCCTATCTGTCGTATGGGGTGTCACTGGCTGTCGATCCGGAACGTGTCGCCGGTCTCCAGCAGGGTCTTGAGCCTCGAGAGCACTCGCGGCCAGCCGTTGCTCACGAGTCCGGCGGCGGTGCTCTGCGCCGGGAAGCCGTCGTGTACGACGGTCAGCTTCACGGCGCTGCCCGCAGGCTCGAGCTCGAATGTCACCTTGGACCGGGGCTCGCCCGCCGCCGCCGCGAACACGTCCTCGCTCACCTCTGCCGCTCGGGCCAGCTCGGGGGTGAAGGTGTGCCACGTGTAGGAAAGGCGGCGTGGCGCATCGGCCTCGAGGACCACCTGCTCGGGATTGGCGATTCGCACGCCGAACAGGCTCCAGACCATCTCCGAGCCGGGCTCCCAGTCAGTCTCGAACGCGGCGCTCCAGTAGCGCTGGGTGAACGCCGGGCTGGTTAGCGCCTCCCACAGACGCTCGGGCGTGGTCTGGATGTAGGTCGTGTAGACGAACGACGGCTTATCCATCGAGGGGCTCTCCAGTGCGTGTTTGAGGTCGGTCAGTGCGTCGACTCGCGGCTGCTCATAGCGGTTGATCCACCGCTCCGAGACCTCGGTGATCGGCGCGGCGTTGAGGTAGTGCAGCTTCTCGCGGCCTCGCCGGACGGTGGTCACGAGGTTGGCCTCCTCGAGCACCGCAAGGTGCTTGCTGACCGACTGACGCGCCATGTCCATGTCCGCGCACAGCTCGCGCAGGGTCTGTCCGTTGCGGGCATTGAGGCCGTCGAGCAGTCGCCGGCGGCCCGGGTCCGCGAGGGCCCGGAAGACGCTGTCTCTTACGGGTCGGTCTTGATAGGCAGCCATTTGGCTGCGCATTATAGGCAGCCGTTTGGCTGCGTGTCAACCGCGCCGCGCCGCCGGGCTCTGGTAGCGTCGCCGGCCGGCCCGAGT
The DNA here is from genome assembly GCA_049287845.1 of Solirubrobacteraceae bacterium. Lineage (GTDB taxonomy): Bacteria > Actinomycetota > Thermoleophilia > Solirubrobacterales > Solirubrobacteraceae > Palsa-465. Next base: position 1,800 of record JBAQGP010000070.1, read on the forward strand.
GCGCGAGGAAGGAGCAATCGACGATGAGCGACGGCGCCGGCCCGACGACGGCTCCATTGCACTGGTGGACGGCGCGGGAGCTGGCGGCCGCGGTCCGCCGCCGGGAAGTCTCGGCGCGCGAGGTGGTCGCCTGGCACCTTGACCGGATCGCCGGCGTCAATCCGCGCCTGAACGCGATCGTCAGCCTGCGACCGGAGGCAGCGCTCGAGGAGGCCGATGCCGCGGACCGTCGGGCCGCGGCCGGCGAGCCGCTCGGTCCGCTGCACGGGCTGCCGATCGCGATCAAGGA
>JBAQGP010000071.1:0-6710 GCA_049287845.1 Solirubrobacteraceae bacterium
GTGGTCAGGATCCTTGACGCGCAGGGGGCCGAGGTGCCGGAGGGCGCCAGCGGGCGGATCTTCGTGGGCTCGGAGATGCTGTTCGAGGGCTACACGGGCGGCGGCGACAAGGACCGCCAGGGCGGCCTCATGGCCACCGGCGATGTCGGCCATTTCGACGCCGACGGGCGGCTGTACGTCGACGGCCGCGACGACGACATGATCGTGTCCGGCGGGGAGAACGTGTTCCCGGGGGAGGTCGAGGACCTGCTGGCCGCAATGGCCGGCATCCGCGAGGTCGCCGTCGTCGGCGTGCCCGACGAGGAGTTCGGCCAGCGCCTGCGTGCCGTGGTCAGCCTGCAACCGGGTGCCGAGCTCTCAGAGGCTCAGCTTCAGGACCACGTTCGCACCCACCTGGCCCGCTACAAGGTGCCGCGCGAGGTCGTCTTCGTCGATCAGCTCCCTCGCAACACCACCGGCAAGATCCTCAAGCGCGAGCTGCGCTGACAGCCCGCGTCGCCCTGTCGCGCGGAGGGGTTAACCTCGTGTACATGTCCCTGCGTACTGACAGTTTTGATCTGGGGGGTCTCCGGCTCACCTCCGGAGAAGGGCGCCGGCTCGACCTCCACATCGGGATCGATCCCTTCGAGCTCGCCGGGGAGCGCTACGACGTGGAGCCGAGCCTCGTCGCGGCCGAGCTCGACGTCTCACGGATGACCGGCGCCGGGTACGCGCTGCGCCTGCGCTTCGAGGCGACGCTCAGCGGGCCGTGCATGCGCTGTCTGGCCGACGCCGAGCCTGTCTTCGAGGTGCTGGCGCGCGAGGTGTCCCAGCCCGGCGAGGGAGACGAGCTCGAGTCGCCCTACGTTCAGGGCGGCGTCCTCGATCTCGGCGCGTGGGCGCGCGACGCCCTGGCGCTGACCGTCCCATCGCAGGTGCTCTGCCGCCCCGATTGCGCCGGACTCTGCCCGGTCTGCGGCGCGGACCTCAACGAAGCCGGACCCGATCATGCTCACGAGCGCGAGCCCGACCCCCGCTGGGCGAGGCTCTCCGAGCTGCACTTCGACTGATCGGTGACGACGCGTTGAGCAGGCTGGTGGCAAATTCCCGTCGTGTCCGGGGGCCGCATCCATACTTGCTCAAGCCCGAAGTCGTTTCGGTCGATTAAGGACGAGAATGCATCGTGCCGGCGAATCGTCGGGACCCCATCGCACTGGGGAGGCGATCGCGCCCCTTCGCGGGTTGCTGGAATTCGCACGCATTGCGCGCCGGCAGCCGACGCTGCTCGAGACGCTGCAGGCCGTGGCGGCCGCCGTCTCTGACGCCGTCGGCTTTGCCACGGTCGTGATCAACGCCTACCAGGCCGACCGCGACCTCTACGAGGTCGTCACCGTCCACGGCTCGGAGCGGGCCTCGGAGATCCTGCTCGGCTCGATCACCAAGCCGGAGACCTGGACGCCGCTGCTGGACGAGCGCTTCCGCCGTCACGGCGTCTACTTCATCCCCGAGGGCTCGCTCGCGTTCGACGATCCCACCGTCACCTGGTACCGGCCGGAGCCCAACGCCCTCGCCTCGGAGGTGAGCGGCGAAGGCTGGCACACCGACGATGCCCTGTTCGCGACCCTGGAGGGCTCGGGCGGGCGCCCCTACGGGATCATCTCGGTGGACGAGCCATTCTCCGGTCTGCGCCCCGACGACCAGCAGCTGGTAATGCTCAGTGCGCTGGCGGCGCATGCGGCACTGGCGATCGAGAGCTCGCGCCAGATGACCGCGCTGGAGTCCTCGCTGGCTCGCTACCGGGCGGTGATCGCCTCGACGCTGGACAGCGTCGTCGCCGTCGACGAGCAGGATCGGCTCATCGAGTTCAACCCCGCCGCCGAGCGCGCATTTGACTACCTGGCCTCAGACGTCCTGGGCCGCGAGGTCGCCGACCTCCTCGTGCCACCCGAGAATCGCCCGTTCTACCGCAGCCTCGCCCAGCGGATCCGCGACAATCCGGGCTCGAGCCTGCTGGACCGCCGGATCGAGACGACCGCGATGCGCAGCGACGGCAGCGAGTTCCCCGTGGAGCTGACCGTCGCGCGCGTCGAGGGTGCGGGTGGGCTCGGACCGTCGTTCTACGCCATCGTGCGCGACATCGGGGAGCGCCGCCGGGGCGAGGAGCAGCTCGCCTACCTGGCCTATCACGACGCCCTCACCGGACTGCCCAACCGGATCCTCGTCGAGCAGGAGATCGACCTCGCTCTCGCGCGCGCCCGGCGTGCCCGCGGGGCGGCGGCGCTCATGTTCGTCGACCTCGACGATTTCAAGGAGGTCAACGACCGCTTGGGCCATGCGGCCGGGGACCGGCTGCTGGCCAGCGTGTCGGGCCGACTGCGCAACGTCCTGCGCGAATCAGACGTTCTGGCGCGGCAGGGTGGCGACGAGTTCCTGGTGCTGCTCGGGGACCTTCCCGACGATCCCATCGCCGCCGCCGAGAGCGTGGGCGCCAAGCTGCTCAGCGCGCTGCTCGAGCCGTTCGTCGTCGCCGGCACCGAGGTCCGGACCGGCGCCAGCATCGGCGTAAGCCTGTATCCCGACGACGCCGCCGACACCGAAGCGCTGCTGCGCCACGCCGACGTCGCCATGTACCGCGCCAAGGCGGCCGGGGGCGGCCGCCTCGTCTTCCATCAGCGCTCTGACACGCTCGCCTCGCGCCGCTCGAGCATGACGGCTCAGCTGCGCACCGCGATCGACGGCGGCGAGATCGAGATCCACTACCAGCCGGTGTGGTCGCTGAGGCCCACCCGCGACATCTCCGGTGTGGAGGCGCTGCTGCGCTGGCGCCACCCCGACCGAGGCCTGCTCACCCCCGACGGGTTCATGAACCTCGCCGACCAGACCACCGTCGGCGACGAGCTCATCGGATGGGTCCTGGACGAGTGCTGCCGCCAGGCGCGGGAGTGGCAGGCCGAGGACCTCATGCCGATCATCGGCGTCAACATCTCGCCCCACCAGTTGCTCGCGCCGGACTTCGCGACGGCGCTGGCCCGGCGCGTGGCCGAGTCCGGGCTGTCGCCTACCCACCTTGCCATCGAGCTGACCGAGTCGGCGTGGACGGTGGACTCGGCCGAGACATTGGCGGTCATCGAGGACCTGCGCGCCGGCGGGTTCCCGGTGGCGCTGGATGACTTCGGCGCCGGCTACTCGTCCCTGTCGCGGCTGGTGGATCTCCGCTTCGACGTGATCAAGGTCGCCGGTGCCATGCTCGTCGACGTCCCCGGCGACGGTACCGCGGTCAAGCTGCTGCAGGCCGTCTTTGACCTGGCGTCCGCCTGCGGCACCGACGTCGTCGCCGAGGGCGTCGAGACCGAGGCCCAACTCGACTTCCTGGTCGCCCACGGCATCTCCCACGCCCAGGGCTTCCAGCTGGGCGCGCCGATGCGCGCCGAGGACATGACGCCGCTGCTGCGCCGCGAGTTCGTGGCCGCCGCGCCCCCGCGTCGCGGCACGCGCACGGGCACCGACCAGGTCTAGTACCGCCTGCTAGCCTCCTGCCTCGCATGGCGGTCCCCAAGCAGAAGCAATCCCACGCGCGCACGACGCAGCGACGCTCGCAGCACAAGGTCAAGGCGGCCACGTACAACGCCTGCCCCACGTGTCACAGCCCCCGGATACCGCACCGCGTGTGCCCGGTCTGCGGTCACTACCGGGGCCGCGAGGTCGTCGCCGAGACCGGCCAGCAGTCGGCCTAGCTCGCTTACCCCGTGGTGACCGTCGCCGTTGACGCGGGCGGGGCGGATCTGGGCCCCGCCGAGGTCGCCGCCGGCGCCGCGATCGCCGCTGCCGCCGGGACGAAGGTCCTCCTCTTCGGCCCTGCCGACGAGATCGGATCGGTGCCCGACGGCGTCGAGGTCGTCGATGCTCCGGTCTCGATCGCCAAGGCCGCGGACCCGGCCTTCGCGGTGCGCTCCACCCCGGAGGCGTCGATCGTCCAAGCCGCCAAGGCCGTGGCTGCGGGCCGAGCCCAGGCACTGGTCTCGGGCGGGTCGACCGGCTCCGCGTTGGCCGCAGGACTGTTCAACATGCGTCGCGACCGCGGGATCTACCGCCCGGCGCTCGCGCTGCCGGTCCCCGTCCCCGGCGGCCGGCCCGTGATGCTGCTCGACGTCGGCGCGAACGTCACGTGCCGCCCCGAGCATCTGGTCCAGTTCGCGCACATGGGCTCGGCGTTCACGCAGGCGGTGCTCGGCATCCCCTCGCCCCGGGTGGCGCTGCTGTCCAACGGCGAGGAGGCGGTCAAGGGCACGCCGGAGCTGGTGGAGGTCCACCACCAGCTTGCCGGGGAGGGCGGCACCGGACTGAACTTCGTGGGCAACATCGAGGGCACGCAGGTCTTTGAGGACGCCGCCGACGTCGTCGTCATGGACGGCTTCACCGGCAACATCACGCTCAAGCTGATCGAGGGTGTCTCAGGCCGGACGCTGCGTGCCATCCGCGATGTGGCGATGGGCTCGACCCGGGCCAAGCTCGGCGGGTGGCTGCTGCGCCCGGCGATCCAGGGCCTGCGCGACGAGATCGACCCCGAGGGCCCCGGCGGTGCCTACATGCTCGGGCTGCGCCAGCTCGGCGTCGTCGCCCACGGACGTTTCAGTCGCAACGGCTTTGCGCGCGCCATCGAGGTGGCCGCACGCGGAGTGGAGGAAGATGTCATCAGCGCCACGCGAGCCGCACTCAAGGCCGCCGGCGCACTGCGAACCCCCGGACATGGGGGAGAGGAGGACGGCGATGGTTAGTACGCACTGCGCGTCCGGGCCGGCGTCTACGGTGTGGCGCCGATGACTCGAGAGCAAGTCTTCTCGCTGATCCGCGCGCACCTGGTCGACGAGCTGGAGGTCAACCCCGGCTCGATTTCAGAGTCGACCCGTTTTCGTGAGGATCTGGAGGCCGACTCGCTGGATCTCTACACGCTGGTGCAGGAGCTCGAGGACTCCTACGGCGTGCGGATCTCCGACGAGGAAGCCACCCGGATCCTGACGGTCGGCCAGGCGGTCGATTTCGTGCTCGCCAGCGGGGCTCTGCCGGCGACCGCGAGCCAATCCACTGACACTGAGTGACCCCACAATCCCCGCGCACGGATCCGGAGACCCCGCCTCCGAGCCCGGCTCGCACGCCGGCGCCCGGCCCGACCCTCGGTGGGATGCTCGACCGGCTGGAGCCCGGCCTGCAGCGCTCCGTGTTCACCCATTCGTCGTGGACGACGCGTCGCTCGGAGTCCTACGAACGGCTTGCCTTCCTGGGCGACAGCGTCCTGGGACTGGCGGTCACCACCCATCTGTACCCGCGCCTGGACGCCGAGCGGTTCGGACCCGGGCGCCTGACCAAGATCCGGGCGCAGGCCGTGTCGGGCCGCTCCTGCCGGGTGGTGGCGGAGCGCCTGGGCGTGCCGGCGCGGCTGCGCGCGGCGGCGCCGGAGACAGCGGCAGCGGGCCTGGAGGCGCTGATCTGCACCGAGCGCGTCCTGGCCTCGGTGATCGAGGCGGTGATCGGTGCCTGCTACCTGACCTTCGGCTACGACGCCACCGCGGACGCGGTGGTGGAGGCGTTCGCCCCGCAGATCGAGAACGCCCTGGAGCACTCCGTGGACTACAAGTCCGCGCTCCAAGAGCGCCTGGCCCGGCGGGGCGAGCTGGTCTGCTACACGGTCGTGACCGAGCAGGGACCGCCGCACGACCGCACCTTCACCGTCCAGGCGACGATCCGCGGCAGGGAGATCGGCAGCGGTGTGGGCCGCTCAAAGAAGGACGCCGAGCAGGAGGCCGCGCAATCCGCGCTGGAGGCCATGGCCAGATGACGGCAGAAGACCGCGGTGCTCGCGGGGGCCACGGGGCGGCGGCATGTATCTGAAATCGATCGTCGTCAAGGGCTTCAAGTCCTTCCCGGACCGGACCAAACTGGAGTTCGGGCCCGGCGTGAGCGTGATCGTCGGGCCCAACGGCTCCGGGAAGTCCAACGTGACCGATGCGGTCCTGTGGGCACTGGGAGAGCAGTCTCCCGGCGCGGTCCGCGGCCAGTCGATGCAGGACGTGATCTTCGGCGGCGCTCCCGGCCGTCAGGCGTCCGGCCACGCCGAGGTGGAGCTGGTGCTTGATGACAGCGAGGGGAGCCTCGGTCTCGGCGTCCCCGAGATCTCGCTCTATCGCCGGCTCGACCGGGCCGGGGAGGGCGAGTACCGCCTGGCGGGCGCTCGCTGCCGCCTCGTCGACATCGTGGAGCTGCTGTCGGACACCGGCCTGGGCAAGGAGATGCATTCGGTCATCTCCCAGGGCCGCGTCGAGTCGCTGGTCACGTCCAAGCCGCGGGATCGCCGCCTGCTCATCGAGGAGGCCGCCGGCCTGGGCAAGCACCGCAAGCGCCGCCGCCGCGCCCAGCTCAAGCTGGCCCGGACCCAGGACAATCTCGACCGGGCGCTGGACGTCGAACGCGAGGCCCGTTCGCGGCTGCGACCGCTCAAGCGCCAGGCTGAGGCCGCCGAGCTGCACGAACGGCTCGAGCGCCAGTCGCTGGAGATCCGCTGGGAGCTCGCGCGCGACGACGTGCGGGGCTACCGCGCGGCCATGGCCTTCGCTCAGACGATGGCAGCGGAGGTCCGCGAGCGCCGGGGGCACCTGGAGGGCGAGCTGCAGTCCGTCGCCAAGCGGCGCGAGGCCGCCGAGGAGGCGCTGGCCGCCCGCAGCGCCCAGCGTGAGGAG
>JBAQGP010000072.1:0-2668 GCA_049287845.1 Solirubrobacteraceae bacterium
TCGAGACACTCTCATCCGGTCGGCCGCTTCCGGCCCGCAGCGGCGGCCTCGGCACACCTGGATCCGCACCCGCCGTGAAAGCAAAGCAATCCGCACCGCGACCCCCGCGGCCCCCTCCTCATCGCCAAATCCGGGCTAGAGCCAGCCGACCCGCCCCCAGACGTTCGCTCAGGGTTGGGCTGTGAGACGCTCCGGCTGTCGAGGCTAGGCGCGGTCGCGGCGTCGTGGAGCGTTCGCTGGTCGACAGCGACAGAGAGAGTCGGCCCGCGACTGGTCGAAAGCGAACCTACCCGGTCGGACAGCACCGATCCAGCGCAGCCTCTGCTGAGCGACAGAGGGGACTCGCCGGCTGAGCCCTCAGCAGATGCGAGGTAGGCTCCGGAGATGGCTCGGATCGGCGTGCGGCGGGAAACGCTGGCCAAGATGCCGCGTGGTCACGGTGAAGATGCCCTCGCAGAACGTGCGCTGTCGCTGACGGATGACGAGCTGGCACGCATTTGGACGCTAGGCGCCCGCTACGCCTGGTCTGAGAGCATTGGCGTACGGCGGCAGCATGGGAGGTGCAAGAGCGCTCTCCCTGGCCACCATCGACGTACTCGACAGCGGCCAGCGCGATCTACGCCGGCACCACGCCGAGCTCGAGTTTGGGTGGGGCCATGAGCCGGACGCCTTCGAACGTGCCAGAGATCGTTCGCCGCGACTTCGCTCTGCACAGCAGGAGCCTCCACACGTCTGATCTGGCAAGAAATCGCCTGGTGGCGAGTATCGAAGCGGGACCGTGCGGCGGTGGGGATTCCGAGTCGGCGAGAGTTTCAGGCAGAGACGAAGGTGTCAAGTCACCCCGGCGGCGTCCGTCCCGGGCGTGGTTGATTGGGTGGCTGGTGGGTGAGAGGATCGCACTGTGAGATGGAGGCTCTGCGTGTGCGTTGTTGCTGCGGCGGTGCTCATGGTGGGGTTCGGCTCGGCGAAGGCAACGCGGCAGGGGCTTTAAGGCGGTCACGCGCAAAGCGCGCTCAACCGCCGTGCGGCCTTCACTGACGCGGCGGGGTTGCTTGACCGGCTCCGGGTGCCTGGAGACGCAGGGCGACGATGGGCGGTGCCGCGTTCTCAGCTGCATGAGCTGGAAGCGGCCGATAATCACGCTGACGTGGGCGCGCGATGGACAGTTCCAGGGACCCTGAGCTCGGTCATCGACTCTGTACGAGGACACCGACCTCGCGGCTCCAGATTTTTTAGCTCCGGGTACGACGGCAACCCTGGCTCGGTCACGAGCCGCAGCATCACGTTCGCGTGGCCCTCGATCAACGAGGTGCTCAGCGACCGCCATCTGTTCGTTAGCGTCTCATCGATCGGACCCGGCGATGTTGAGCTCTTTGCGCAGGCGGAGTCAATCTGGCTCTCCGCGCGACCCCAGAGCGAGCGCTTCCCCGCCTCCACGCGTCAGATCTCCCTGCGCATCATCCAACCGCACCACACAACGTTGAGCCGCGACGTGACCCGTGAGTCCACCGTGAGCAAAGTCGTTGCGCTGCTCAACGCGGTTCCGATCACTCAGCCGGTGCACTACAGCTGCCCTAACTTCACCAAGGTCCGAACCTTTGCATACCAGCTGCTCAGTCAGACGGGCCGGGTCCTGGCTCAGGTCAGTTATCAGGTTCCGCTTCGAGGAAGCCCTGGCCCTTGCCAGGCAATGAGCGTCGCGATCGGCGGCCACTCCCAACACGCCCTCCTTGGCGGACCGCAAGTCATCGAGATTCAGCGCATCTTTCATATCCCGACCGACAGCGTCAGCCTCTAAATCCCGATCATTGAGTTTGACGCGCGCCGAAACTCGGCTGTGACGGGCACACGCGACTGCCCCGGGCCCAGACTTCGCCCATCACGAACGACCGGCACTCTCGACGACGCCCGGCGCTCCGCCTGAGACTTCCGCTCACGACGGAATCCGGGCGCGCGCTCGGACCAGTGCAGCAGCAGACCAGGGACCGGAGGGCCTATACCCTCGTCGCAGTCAGCGTTCGTTTGCGGACGCTCTGATCACACGCTGCCGCCGGCGCCGAGTCCGGCCTCAGATCGTGCCCTGAACCATGGACAACCGGGCGCTCTGGAGCAGCCACCACCGCACGCTTGCGAGCGTCCGCAAGGGAAGGTCCAGCCGGCCGCGAGTGGGTACGCGGTCGCGCAGGACCGGGTCCGTGGCGAGGCGTTTGCTTGGTGTGGAGAGCGTGTGCTGATCAAACCGTTCTCCCCACGCCATGGCGAATGTGCTGAAGTGCGATCGTGAGCCACCCAAACCCCGAGCAGGCCATTCTGGACAAGCTGGCCGCCCCGGTCTGCCGAGCCCGGTTCAGCGCGCCTGGCCTGAGTGGGTGGCAGGCGGGATTCATCGAGAAAGGCAACTGGTGTGAGACCGATCTTGAGACGGTGCGGTTCGTTAAGTTCCGCGAGACGCCCCGGCGCCGTCTGTACTTCGTCACCTTCCAGGGCTCGATCCCGCAGCTCGGCCCCGAGCTCCGCGAGCTCTCGGAGCTCTACCCCGTCGAGCGCGACAGGGACGGCAACTGGACGGCCCGAGGAGGCGCGGGCGGCGGCGACGGCAGCGAGGGCATGTCGCGGGCTGAGCCGTGGGTGAACCTCGCCGGCGGAGGATGGCGGGAGATCGAACCTG
>JBAQGP010000073.1:0-6666 GCA_049287845.1 Solirubrobacteraceae bacterium
CCTCCAGGCGCCGGAGCCAGGAGGCTCCCCGGGGGCAGGGGGCGTTTGCGCGCGCGCTTGCGCGGGGTGAGCATCGCCACGGCGTCGCCGATGGTCGCCGCATTGGCGCACAGACGGGGGAACAGCGCGCACAGGACCCGCGCGCACGTCTCGGCGTCGGCCAGTGCGCGGTGCACGGCCTGCACCTCGATCCCCAGGGCCTCGGCGAGCACGCCCAGGCCGCGACGGCGCTGGAGCGGGAGCATCGAGCGGGCCATGGCGGCGGTGCACAGCACCGGCGGATCGGGCCACTCCAGGCCGATGCGCCCGAACGCCTGGCGCAGGACGCGACGGTCAAACGGGGCATTGTGGGCGACGAGCACCCGGCCCTCGAGCCGCTCGTTCAGCGGCGGGAGCACGTCCTCCAATGACGGCGCGCCGTCCACCATCGCCTGGGTGATCCCGGTGAGCCGCTGGATGCCGCGGCGCAGCGGCGCGCTCGTCCGGCACAGCGAGCTCCAGCGGTCATGCAGCTCGCCTCCGCCGACCAGGACGGCGCCGACCTCGGTGAGCTCGCAGTCGTTTCCGGCCAGCCCGTTGGTCTCGGTGTCGACGACCATGAACTCGGCGGTGGCGATCGGAGCAGACAGGAGATCCATCTGGGACCGGTGATACGCCTGGGGCCGGACGGCGTGCAGGAACCGCTGCACGTTCGGCCGAAATCAGGTCGGACCTGCGCGCCGCCCTGGCGCCCGCGGCTTACCGACCGCGAACCCGGGTAGGATCGCAATTGCCCTCCAGCAAGGAGCGATGAGATGACTGCTACGGCCGCTGATACGGAACGACTGCAAGAGCTCGAGGCGGATACCCGTCTGGCGTGGAGCACGTACAGCGAGAGGCTGCGCGAGCTCACCGGTGACGAGTACGAGCGCATCGAGTCCGAGTCATGGACTGAGCTGCAAGAAGAGCTGCAGCGACTCGACCGCGAGCGCGGGGCGCTGATGGCCGGCGCCGCCTGAGCGCGGCGGGCGACGATCTGGAAGCGAAGCCCCTGGTCGGATAGTTTTCCTGCGGTTCATCGAGCGGGCGCGGACCCGCCGGGTGATCCCGGAGAGGAGAGCCGGTCAAGGATGCGCACCAGGACGATCGGACAGTTGGCGATCATCGCCCTGAGCGTGTCGGCCTGCGGCTCGGCGGGCGGTACATCAGCCTCGCTGTCGCGGCCGCCGAATCCGGTGAACCTCAGCGTCTATGTCAACGACTCACGCGTCTCGGTCTCCCCCGGCCGCGTGGGCGCCGGGCCGATCACGTTCATCGTGACCAACCAGGCCAGCCACGCCGAGGCGCTTGCCATCTCCAAGGGCGGCTCCATTCTGGCCAGCACGGCTCCCATCAACCCTCAGGGCACCACCCAGGTCTCAGTCGACGTCAAACCGGGCGAGTACACCGTCGCCACCGGCGCGCGCGGCGCCAGCGACGCCCAGCTCTCCAAGCAGTCCGCAATCCGACCGGCCTCGATTCACATCGGTCGCGAGCGCCCCAGTTCGAGCAACTCGGTGCTTCAGCCCTAGGCCCGCGGCCGACGCCGTGGCCCTGTGGGGTGTGTGAGCGCTCCCACGTCACAGGGCAGTCCAGGACGGCCTGGTAGGACCTACTAACGGGTACGATCCTGCGGACCCGTCGACCTGAAACTAGGAAGGTGTCAGCCGCGTGGGCGTCGATCTCAGCCAAGTCGCAACCGTCGAAACCGAGCCGGGCGAGCTCCCGAGGACCATGGCCGCGTGGGTCATCCGAGAGGAGCGCCAGGGCGAGCCGGTGGACGCGTTCCAGCTGGAGGAGATCGAGGTACCCGAGCCCGGCGCGTTCGAGGTGATCGTACGCGTGATGGCAGCCGGGGTGAACTTCAACAATGTGTGGGCGGCGCTGGGCGAGCCCGTCGGCGTGTGGCGCTACGGCGACCACCCCCAGTGGGGCCACCACATCGGCGGCTCGGACGCTTCGGGCATCGTGTGGAAGGTCGGCGAGGGCGTCACCCGCTGGAAGCCGGGCGACGAGGTCGTCATCCATTGCAACCAGGCCTCATATGAGGACCCCGAGGTGCACGGCCTGGACCCACTCGCCGCCCCCTCCCAGCAGATCTGGGGCTATGAGACGACCTGGGGCTCGTTCGCGCAGTTCTGCAAGGTCCAGGCTCAGCAGCTTCTGGCCAAACCCAAGCACCTCGCGTGGGAGGAGGCGGCCTCCTACGGGCTGACCTACTTCACCGCCTACCGGATGCTGATCGACCGCTGCAAGCTCCAGTCCGGCCATCGTGTCCTCATCTGGGGCGCGGCCGGCGGCCTCGGCGTGTTCGCCACCCAGCTGTGCTCGCTCGCGGGCGCGGATGCCGTCGGCGTTGTCTCCTCCGACGAGAAGGGCGATCTGATCGAGCAACTCGGCGCCGTCGGCTACATCAACCGCGGCGAGTACAACGGCATGATGCGCCAGGGCGGCGAGACCGCAGACGAGGAGAAGGCGCGCTTCAAGGAGTCGCGGCGCTTCTGCAAGGCGATCGAGGAGAAGCTCGGCGGCCAGCCGGACATCGTCTTCGAGCACGTCGGCAAGGCGACGTTCCCGACCTCGGTGCTGGTGGTCAAGCCGTTCGGCAAGGTCGTGATCTGCGGCGCCACCTCCGGCTATCAGCTGGACTTCGACGTCCGCTACCTGTGGATGCGCCAGAAGGAGATCATCGGCTCGCACTTCGCCAACGCGTGGGAGGCGATGAAGGCCAACGAGCTCATCGAGGAGTCAAAGATCCGCCCCGTGCTGTGGCAGACGATGGGGTTCGAGGGCGTGGCCGAGGCGCACCAGCTCCTGCGCGACAACCGCCATCTCGGAAAAATTGCCATCCTTGTGGGAGCAACCGAAGAGGGCCAGGGCAAAACCGCCGATGGGCCCGGCGCCATCCGTGCGGAGGTGGGAGCGTAGAAATGGCAGATCTCGTTTGGGTCAAGTGGTACTCGACGGTGTTCCGCAAGGACCTGTTCGCCGCGGACATCGCGCGGGTCGCTCCGCTGGCGCTGCGCTATGGCGCCACGCAGTACGCGGTGCACATCGACAACGACGACCGCTACCGGATCACGCAGATGACCTGGGTCAGCTCCAGGACCGACTGGTACCGCTACTGGGACGGCCCGGAGATGATCGAGTTCCGGGCACGCAACATGGGCCGCTACCAGGTGCCGGTCGCCTACAACTGGGCTGACGAGATCGCTGCCGGCTCGCTCGGCCCGGAGGTCCCGGCCGCTGAGCCCAACGGCGCCCCCGAACCCTCCCCGGCCCCGGCGACACCGCAGGCGGCCTAGGCGCCGTCGCCGGCGCTGGGCCCGTCGCCAACCCGCACCGCCACCTCCAGCCAGAACCGCGCGTCGGGATCGTCCAGGGCATCGCCGAACAGTTCGCGCAGCCGTCCCACCCGGTAGCGCGCCGTCTGCGGGTGGATGCCGAGGCGCTCGGCGACGCTCCCCAACCGTCCCTGCTCGGCCAACCACACCTCGAGGGTTTCGCGCAGACGACGTCGCGACCCGGGCGGCAGATCGTGCAGCGGAGCCAGCCGATCGGCGGCCAGCTCGTCGGCGAGCCCAGGGTCGGAGCGCAGCAGGAGCTGACCGGCGTAGGCGCGGGCCGCGATCAGCTCGCCGTCGCGCGCAACCAGCTCCAGCGCGGCCTGCGCTCGGACGAAGCTGGCCCGGGCCTGAGACCAGTCGACGGTCGAGCCGAGGCCCGCGCGTGCCCCGACGGCGGCGATCGCCTGCTCGATGGCCGCGCGCTGCCCGGGTCCGTCGGGGTCCGAGACGACCGCACACATGACCTCGCCGATCGCCTCACGGATCGTCCCCGCGGGCAGGCGCGAGGCCGCGGTCTCCCGCTGAGGACCGCTGATCGCCAGCACCGCCAGGCTCCGTGGCAGAGCCCATCCGGCGTCGGCAGCCGCCCGCTCGACGGCGTCGAGCTCGGCCGGCGTCTCGCGCACCAGCATCCGCACGAGGCGACGCCGGCGCAGCTGGGCCTCCCCCGCCGCGGCGGACTGCTCCAGCGCGTAGCCCTCCGCCGACTCGGCGGACAGGACGTCGATGTAGGCGAAGATCGACTCCGCCAGCAGGTACAGGGTGTCGGGCGCCAGACCGGCCTCGACGCCGAGCGCGGCGAACCTGCGCCACGCGACCCGCGCTCCGATCCGGTATGCGCTGAGCAGCGACTCCAGGCTGCGACCCGCCCGCATCTCGCCCTGGCCCAGGGCCCGATAGACGTCGAGGCGGTCGACGGGACCGCCCTCTGCGATCTCCTCGAGGAGGTGCTTGAGCGCCTCGTGAACCCCGATCCGCAGGCCTTCCCCGAAGGGGCCCTCCAGGGGCCGGGCATAGGCCGGAATCGTCCCGACGGCCTCCATCATCTCGCGAGCGACGTCGTCCAGCGCCGGGCGCAGCACCTCGACGATCTCAGACGGCAACTCCTGCCACGGCTGCTTGGCCAAAACTCATACCTTTCTTCTAAGATTCAGCGCAGTAATCATGCCCCCCACAAGAGAAAACTGCGTGCCGGGCACGTAAAGTGTGTGGTCGCATGAGCCGAATCCACAAGTTTGGGAACCTGGTCGGGGTGGCCGTGCCGCCATTGTGTGTGGCGGTGGCGATCGTCCTGCTCTGGAACCGGGCCATCGGGCCGCTCGAGCTCAGCCTGATGGCCGGCCTGTACGTGATCACGGCCCTGGGCATCACGCTGGGCTTTCACCGGCTGTTCACCCATCGGGCGTTCGAGGCGTCGCGCTCGTTCCGGACGGTCATTGCCGTGCTGGGCTCGATGGCCGTCGAGGGCTCCGTCATCACGTGGGTGGCCGATCACCGCAAGCACCACGCCTTCACCGACATCGAGGGCGACCCTCACTCACCGCACCTCGCCGGGCCCGGCTTCGTCGGAGCCATCAAGGGGCTCTGGCACGCCCACATCGGGTGGTTGTTCGAGACCGTCGGCACCGCTGAGCGCGAGCGGTTCGCCCCCGACCTGGTCAAGGACGAGGCGCTGCGGATGGTCGACAAGCTGTTCTTCCTCTGGGTGGCGCTGGGGCTCGTCATCCCGTTCGCGCTGGGCTGGATCATCGGTGGCGGCCTGGGCACCGCGCTGACCGCGCTGCTGTGGGGCGGAGTGGTGCGCGTGTTCCTGCTGCACCACGTGACGTGGTCGATCAACTCGGTCTGCCACTTCTTCGGGCGCAAGCGCTTCGACATCGATGACGAGAGCCGCAACGTGTTCTGGCTGGCGCCGTTCTCGATGGGCGAGGCGTGGCACCACAACCACCATGCGTTCCCCACCTCCGCCTTTCACGGGCTGCGCTTCTGGGAGCGGATCGCCGATCCCACAGGGCTGGTGATCGCGCTGCTGGAGAAGGTCGGCCTCGTGTGGAACGTCGTGCGGGTCAGCCCCGATCGGCAGGCGGCCAAGACACTGCCGTCCACGCGGGGCTCCGAGACGCTCCCCGCCTCCGGCGCCTGATCTCACACTCTCCGCGGCTGCGCCGTTTCATGCGCGGCAACCGAAGAGAGGACACATGGCAATCGCCACAGATCTGCGCCGCGACGTCCACGACCGCGTCGACGAGCTCGACTGGGACGGGCTGGCTGCCGGCCTCGACGAGGTCGGGCACGCCATCACCCCCACACTGCTCACCCCCAGCGAGTGCAACGAGCTCTCCGACCTGTTCGACAACGGCCGCTTTCGCTCCACCATCGACATGGCCCGCCACCGCTTCGGAGACGGCCGCTACCGCTACTTCGACCACCCATTGCCGGAGGTCATCGCGGCGCTCCGGGCCTCGTTCTACCATCACCTGGCGGCGGTGGCCAACCGCTGGAGCGAGCGCCTGCGCGGCGACACGCCCACCTTCCCGCTCCGGCATCACGAGCTGCTCGAGCGCTGCCGACAGGCTGGGCAGACTCGGCCGACGCCGCTCATCCTCCGCTACGAGCCCGGTGACTGGAACGCGCTGCACCAGGACCTCTATGGCGAGGTCTTCTTCCCGTTCCAGATCCTCACCGTCCTGTCCCGCCACGGCGTCGACTACGACGGCGGCGAGTTCGTGCTGATGGAGCAGCGCCCGCGCGCGCAGAGCCGCGCCCACGTGCTGGCCCCACCGCAGGGCGCCTTCGTCATCTTCCCGACCCGCGAGCGCCCCGCCCAGGGGCGCACCGGCTATCACCGCATCGGGATGCGCCACGGGGTCTCGACGGTGACACAGGGCAGCCGCACCGCGCTGGGGGTGATCTTCCATGATGCCCGCTGAGCTGCTGAGCCTCCCGGTCGTGGCGTGGACCGTGTATGAGAGCCCGCTGTGGCCGCTGACGCTGATCGGCGACGGCGACGGACTGCGCGCGATGTACTTCCCCGGACGCAGCGGCCCGCTGCATGAGGCCCGCCGTGACCCGAGGCCGTTCGCGGCAGCGCTGACTCAGCTCGAGGAGTACTTCTCGGGCGAGCGCCAGCACTTCGAGCTGGCCCTGACGCTCGAGGGTACGCCCTTTCAGCGCCGCGTGTGGACCGCGCTGGCCGAGATCCCCTACGGGCGCACCCGCAGCTACGGCGAGCTCGCCGCGGAGCTCGGCCGCCCGGATCGCGTCCGGGCGGTGGGCGCGGCCGTCGGGCGCACGCCGGTGC
>JBAQGP010000074.1:0-4414 GCA_049287845.1 Solirubrobacteraceae bacterium
CGACCGCCACCGCGGGCTCCTGTGACGGGTCCACCGACCCCAGGGTGCGGGCGGGGCCGAACGACCCGTGGGCACCGCGCCCGTCGACCTGGGTCTGGCAGGCGGCCTGGGCGGTGCATGACGCCCAGGCCACCGCCTGGTCGCCCGCGACGTCCCCGGCAAAGCTCAGGCCCGAGGCCAGCCGATTGCCCGACGACAGGGCGCGGACGGTGGCATGGGGCGCGATGTCCATCGCCCGCACCTGGGAGTGGTAGGCGCCTGACTTATCGTCGTACCAGCTCTCGACCCAGGCAGCGGTGGCGCCACCCGCTCGCGCGGCGACCCCGAGCTCGTCGATGCGGTGGCCGGCGGGCACGGTGACGGCGGTCTGGACGGCGTGGGGCGCGATGTTCTTGGTGCCGAGGGCGTAGGAGATGCGGCGCGGGGCGGCCTGGCCGGCGACCCCGCCGGCGGCAGTCCAGGCGACGATCGAGCCCTGACCCCCCAGCCGCGCGACGTCCAGGGCCTCCGGCATCTGGCCGCCGTGGGTGAGCAGGTGCTGGGCGCCGAAGCGATTGGCCTTGGCCGACTGGATCACCCACACGTCGCGCTCGGTCGCCACCGCGGCGACCATGGCTCCGTTGCCGAGCGTGATCAGCTGCCCCTGCGTCGCCCCGGCGAGCCCTGAGACGAGCGTCCGCGCACGCGCCACCCGACCGCCCGCGCTCACCTGGACTGCCTGGGCACTACTACAGCAGGTCTGACCGGCCGGGCCCGCGCCGGTGAGCAGCTCCAGCGAGCCGCCGCCATAGGTGGCGGCCAGGATCTGCTGCGCCCCGGGCACCGCGATCGGATTGCCCGGAGCGCCGTGCGCCGGGCGCAGGGTCACATAGGCCTGGGAGACCCCCGGCGAGTCGACGTCCTGGATCCCGAAGGCCGCCGCGGCCGCACCGGACGCGGAGATGGCCAGCACGGGGGCCGCCACGTCGAGGGTTCCCGGCTTGGCGAACTGAAACGGCGCGCCCCACCTCGCCTGCGCCGCCGCCGGCAATCCGACCAATGGCAGCAGCGCCAGCGCCGCCGCGGCGAGAACCCCACCCAATCCACGTCGTGCCGGCCGTACGGCGCGAATCAAAGGTTCAGCGAGATCGAGCCGAGCTTCTTGTTGTCGGCGCCGAGGATGAACAGGGTCAGCGGCCGGTTGGAGTACACGGAGGTGTTGACCTTGAACAGGATCAGGCCGCCCTGAGTGGGGCCGAGGCTCGCCACCGTGTTGGGACCGGGCTGGGTGGCCAGGTTGGCCAGCGGCATCGCGGTCCAGGCGAACGGGTTGACCTGGGTGTCGAGCTTGACCGGTCGGTACACATCGCCCTGCGTGTCGGTCATCTCGAAGTTGTCGCTGGTGGTGGCGGGGTGGCCGCTCTGGTTCTTGGCCCACAGGAAGACGCCATACCACAGCTGCGTGGGCCCGAGACTCGGGGAGATACCGGAGGGCAGCCCCTTGAGGTATTGGGAATCCTCAGCCCCGTACTGGTTGAGCTCGCGGGAGATCTGGAGCTGGTAGGTGATCGGACCGGCATCGACGTAGCCACCGTTGTTGTTGGCGTCCGCCGCGTCCTGACCCGTGGCCTCGCCTCCGGCGAGGTGTGGATGGTGGTTGCCGCAGGCAGCGAGCCCGACGACGAGCAGGAGCCCGCACAAGGCGATGAGGGAGCGGCGCAGCGTCACGGCGGCGGTGAGTCTAAGGGTTCCCATTCCGATCAGCGGCTCTCCACGGACGTGCGCTGGCCTCGGTCGCGGCCTTCCTCCAGGATCGCGCGCAGCCGCCGCATCGCCTTGCCGGCCTTGCGCCGCGTCCAGGAGCGGCCGCCCAGCGTCTCCATCAGCTTGTCGGAGATCTGGGACGGTTCGGTCTCGAACGTGTACTCCACCTTGGTGGTGCCCCCCGGCCCCGGCGACAGCGTGTAGGTGCCCACCATCCGGATCCGGTTGTACTTGCCGCCCCGGCCGCGCTCCACGATCCGGAACGGGGGCTGCATCTCGGCGAACGTCACGTCGGCCCAGGAGAAGCGCTGCAGCGGCGCCTTGATCCGGAAGCGGGCGCCGGCGCCGGGTCCGTAGGGATCGACGCGAAGCAGGCGCCAATCGACGCGGTAGTGATCGGTGAACTCGGCGTGGTTGGCGATGTCCGCCAGGTACTCGTAGACCTGCTCACGCGGCTTGGCGATCGTCGTCGAGACGGTGAAGGGATCCACCTGGCGGATTTTAGGCCGACGGATGGTCAGGCGGCGGCGCGCTGATCTGTGATCCGCATCGTGTGGCCGAACTCCGGCCCGTGGACGACGCGGCTCTCCAGCGGGTCCTCGCGCTGGCGGTCGCGGCACAGCTCGCAGGCGATCGTCCCCGACCCGTAGACGTAGACGCGTTCTCCCACCAGCGGGGTGCGGTGGCAGCACGTGCACCGCTCCGAGCCGGCCAGTCGCTCATCGAGGCCGCGACGCAGGAGCGCGAGCTCCAGATCGAGCATGTCGCGCAGCGTGGGCATGGCGTGATGTTCGGCCCGCGCCGCCCGGTTCCTGCCAGTGAAAAGATGTGAGCGCTCGCCCTCAATGGCCACGCTGTCCTGCCCGGATCCCGCCTGAGGGATGGACGAAAAGCCGATGCCCCGTTTCGGGGCTGCTTAGGCGGACACGTTAGAATCGTCCTAAGCTCACAGGAGCTTCACGCAGCCTTTGAGACCCCACGATTGCGGCGCTGCCGGAGCCCGTAGCGAGGAGACCGCGATGAAAGCTTGGATGACTGGCAGTGTCGCTGGGACGGGGACGTTCCGGTGCACCGATTGCGACTTTCCCGTGTCACTCGACGCCGCCGACGAGCTGCCCCCGTGCCCCAACTGCGGCGGGACCGAGTTCGTCCGGGCCTCGCTCTTCACCACCTCCCCGCAGGCGGTCGTGGACCTCGGTCCCGAGGTGGAGGACCACACGTGGTTGGAGGAGATCCGCCCGGGCCTCGTGGATCCGGGCCAGTACATCGCCTACCGGTCGGGCGACGACGTCGTCGCCTATGCGCTGACCCGCGAGTGGACCCGCATCGGCCGCAGCCTCGCGGCCGACATCCGCTTCGACGACCCCACCGTCAGCCGCCGTCACGCGCTGATCGTGCGTCAGCCCGATGGGCTCCGCGTGCTCGACGACCGCAGCCTCAACGGCGTGTTCGTCAACGGCGAGCGGGTGGAATGGAGCACTCTGGCCGACGCCGACGAGGTCGTGATCGGTCGTCATCATCTGCATTTCATCGACGTTCCGGTCGTTTCCGGAATGCGCTTCGGACGCAGTTCGGAGAGTGGCACCGGGGCGCAGGCCACCTGACTCCACTTCCGTATAGTCGCGGCCGGATGCCGCCCGTCACCATCTCCGTCCTGTCCCAGAAGGGTGGGACCGGCAAGACCACTACTGTCAGAACGCTGACCGATGTGTTCCGTCGGGTCGATCTGTCGGTCCTGGCGGTCGATCTCGATCCCCAGGGCAATCTCTCCGACTACCTCGACGTCGACCCCGAGGCCTCGCCGACGATCGGGGACGTGCTCTCGGGCCGGGCCAAGGCGCGTGCGGCCATCCACGGCGGCGTCATCCCCGCCAACCTGGGGCTGGCCGAGTCCGAGCTGGCCCTCGGCGGCAAGATGGGCCGGGAGCTCACGCTCAAGAAGGCGCTGCGCGAGGTCGCCGGGGACTACGACATCGTGCTCATCGACTGCCCGCCGGCACTCGGCCTGCTCACCGTCAACGCGCTGGTGGCCTCCCAGTACGCGCTCCTGTCGGCCGAGGCGCAGTACTTCGCCCTCCAGGGGGTCGAGCAGGCGCTCGAGGTGATCGAGCTGGCACGCGAAAGCCTCAATCCCGACCTCGAGTGGCTCGGCGTGATGCTCAACATCGCCGACATGCGCACCCGGCACTCGCGCGAGGCCTTCGACTCGTTGCGAGAGCACTTCGGCGACAAGCTCATCCAGACGACGATCCGGTCCTCGATCGCCTATGCCGAGTCCGCTGAGCGAGCGGCCTCGATCTTGGACTACCGGCCCGACCTGGGGGTCGACTATCTCGACGTGGCCGACGAGCTGCTCAAGCGGCTCGGGCGAGGCGACGCGCGCAAGCGGATCCGCAAGCTGAGACGGGAGCTGGCGCCGGAGCCGACGAGCGAAGCCCGCGCCTAGTCCGGTCCCGATGATGGGCGCGGGCGAGGCGCTGCGGCCGGATCTGGCGGCGGGGCTCGGCCTTGGCGGGCCGGGGACGGCGGCGGTCAGAGCTCGCGCACGTCGGCGCCCTGGGACTCGAACGGAGCCCGCATCACCTGCGCCCAACCCCGCGTCTCGCGCGTCAGCAGCTCCACCAGCGACCCTGTCTGCTCGTAGTGCGACCACACCAGGACGGTGGGGCCC
>JBAQGP010000075.1:0-3551 GCA_049287845.1 Solirubrobacteraceae bacterium
GCTCGGCGCCGTGCCGGGATGCCACCTGCGCCAGCTCCTCGCGTCGCACCAGGGAGCGCGCTCGGCGTGGGCCGCCCAGCGGCGAGTGGGCGATGAGGGCGATGCCGAGCTCGGCGCACCGGTCCACGAGCCCACCGCGCAGCGCACGGTCGTCGACCACGCTGAGCGCGACCTGCACCGCGCTGATCGGCGCCAGCTCGGCGGCCTGGTCCAGTTGGTGGCGGTTGACGTTGGAGACGCCGATGCGGGAGACGAGACCGTCGGCATGCAGCCGAGCCAGGGCGCGCACAGACGTCGTCCACGGCGTGCGCGGGTCGGGCGCGTGGAGGAGGTAGGTGTCGATGGCCAAGCCGTCGAGCGCGGCGAGGCTCGCCTCGCAGTCGGAGCGGATGGCCTTGGCGCGGCCGTCGGGGACCCAGGCGGCCCCCTGGCGGGTGATGCCGCCCTTGGTCACGATGCGGGCGGTGTGCGCGGCGCCGCTGCGTCGCAGCGCAGCGGCCAGCAGCCGTTCGTTGTGGCCGACCTCGGTTTCGTCGTGGCCGTAGGCGTGCGCGGTGTCAAACACGGTGATCCCGGCCGCGACCGCCGCCTCGATCGTCGCCTGCGCCTGCCGAGGGTCGCGGTCGGCGTCGGTGGACAGGCGCATGCAGCCCAGGCCGATACGCAGCTCCGAGGGCGCCAACCATTCAGTGGGCACGTCCCAAGACTATGGGCGCGTGAATCTGGCCGGCCGCGGTCATTTTCCTGACCGCAGCGTGTGAGCGCTCACACGTCGAGGTTTTCGGTCTCCAGCGGAGGGGTATCCGACCCGCCGCCAGGGTTTCAGCGGAGGAGGGAGGCGGACATGAGTTTCAAGGTGATGGGCCGCGCCGCGGCGGTGGTGCTGGCCGGGGCCTTCGCGCTGATGGGGAGCGCCGCCGCGCAGGCGGCGACATCGTCAGGCAGCGATCTGGGTCCGGTGGGGTGGAGCTCGGGCTCCGGGGATCCGAACCTGGGCGTGCTCAACGACGGGACGCGGACACTGAACTTCGACGGGGGCTGGCGCTTCAAGCTGATCAACACCGCGAATACGAGCGATCCGACGGGCACGTACGGCAACTCCTCCGATCCCAAGGCTGCCGTCCCCGGCTTCGGCGACGCCGCGTGGCAATCCCTGACGCTCCCGCACGACTGGAGCATCACCCAGGCGCCCGATCCCAGCCAGAGCAACGCCACGGGCTTCTTCCCCGGCGGCCTGGGCTGGTATCGCAAGACGTTCACGCTCCCGCCGTCCATGACCGGCCAGCGCATCTCGCTGGACTTCGATGGCGTGTTCGAGAACTCGTACGTGTACCTCAACGGCAAGCTCGTCGGCAACCATCCGTACGGGTACACGGGCTACAGCTACGACATCTCTGATCTGGTCCACACCGACGGCCACACACCGAACGTGCTGGCCGTGGTCGTGCAGAACCTGGAGCCCAGCAGCCGCTGGTATTCCGGCAGCGGAATCACCCGGCACGTGCACCTGACGGTGGCCAACGCGCTGCACATCGCGCGCTGGGGCACCACGGTGACCACGCCCGACCTGGCGACGACGATCGCGTCGCACTACGCCACGGTCCATGTCGCCACCCAGCTGGCCAACGACAGCGGCCAGGCGAGCGCGGTTGACGTCCACTACGTCGTCCGCGACGCCTCAGGGCAGACGGTCGCCGACGCCACCACCGCCAACGTCGCGGTGCCCTCGGGGGGCGCGGCCAGCTCCGCTGACATCCGCCTCGACAGCCCTCATCTGTGGTCCACCACCGATCCCTATCTCTACACGGTGCAGACCACCGTGACGGGCGCCGGCGCAGTCTTGAATGCGCCCCTGGACTCCGCCGCCGCCACCTTCGGCGTGCGCTGGCTGGTCTTCAGTCCCACCCAGGGGGTGATGCTCAACGGCCAGCCGCTCAAGCTCCACGGGGTCGACCTGCACAACGACGAGGGGGCGCTGGGGTCGGTGGACAACTACGACGCCATGTACCGCCAGATGAGCAATCTCAAGGCGATGGGCGTCAACTCGTTCCGCACCTCGCACAACCCGCCGTCACCCGAGCTCATCGATATCTGCCAGCGGCTGGGCATCGTGATGATGGTGGAGGCGTTCGACGCCTGGGACGTGGGCAAGCTGGCCGCCGACTACCACCTCTACTTCAACCAGTGGAGTGACTACGACATCGCCGAGATGGTCAACGAGGCCAAGAACTCGCCCGCCGTGATCATGTGGTCGATCGGCAACGAGATCCCCGACTTCACCTCCGCCCAGGCGCTGCCGATCGAGCAGCGGCTCATCTCCGACATTCGAGCCGTCGACCCCACGCGGCCGATCGTGGCCGGCTCGGACCGCTACCGGAGCGTTCCCAAGAAGGGCTCCGTCGCCGACCAGATGATCCAGAGCCTCGACGGGCTGGGCCTCAACTACGACACGGCCAAGGCGATCGACGGCCTCCATGCCCAGTACCCGACGAAGTTCTTCTTCGAATCCGAGTCCTCGTCGGAGACTTCCACCCGCGGTTACTACCAGGACCCCAACCAGCTCAACACCGGTCAGAACTTCACCCCCGGCCGCATGGAGCTCTCGTCCTATGACAACAACCTGGAGTCCTGGACGTTGAGCAACGAATATGACCTCCAGAAGGTCCGCGACCGCCAGTTCTTCGCCGGCCAGTTCGTCTGGTCAGGGTGGGACTACATCGGCGAGCCGACCCCGTACACGACGTTCCCGGTGAAGACCTCGTTCTTCGGGCTGGTCGATACCGCCGGGTTCCCCAAGGATGGGTACTACCTGTTCAAGTCACAGTGGACGACGTCGCCGATGGTGCACATCGTTCCGATGAACTGGACCGACTACAAGCCCGGACAGATGGTGCAGGTGTGGACATATGCCAACGAGCCCACGGTGCAGCTGTATCTGAACGGGAGGTCGCTTGGGGCCAAGTCGTTCACCCAGAAGACCACGACAACGGGGCAGCACTACCTGGAGACCGCCGAGTGCACCGGCGATGACAAGACGTTCACCGGTGGGGCCTGCCCGGGGAGCTATCAGAGTCCAAACGGCAGCTCGGGGAGGCTCGAGCTCGTCTGGAATGTCCCCTTCACACCCGGTCGGCTCGTCGCCGTCGCCAAGGACGCGAACGGGCACGTCGTCGCCCGCGACGAGCAGGACACCGCCCGGCGGCCGTACGCGCTGAGCGTGAGCCCGGACAAGACGGTCCTCCGTCCCGACGGGAAGTCGCTGTCGTACCTGACCGTGCGGGTCGTGGACCGCCACGGCGTCGAGGTTCCCGACGCCGACAACTCGATCGTCACCTCCGTGACCGGGGCGGGCAGCTTCGCCGGAGCTGACAACGGCAAGGAGGACGACGCGGAGGGCTATACGTCACCTCGCCACGACGCCTTCAACGGCCAGGTGCTGGCCATCGTCGAGTCCGCGACACGCCCGGGGCCGATCACCGTCAAGGTGTCCTCCGACGGGCTGCTGCCCGCCACGACGACGCTCTACGCGCAGAACGCTCGCGAGCCCGGGG